>CAMHPC010000004.1 GCA_946186945.1 uncultured Prevotella sp. | reverse complement strand
AGAAGTACGACTTCATAGTGGTGAATTTCGCCAATGGTGACATGGTGGGACACACTGGTGTGTATCATGCCATAGCCAAGGCTGTGTGGGCTGTAGACCACTGTGTGCACGATGTGGTGGAGGCTGCCAAGGCTGCCGACTATGAGGTGATTATCATAGCCGACCATGGAAATGCCGACAATGCCATCAATGAGGACGGCACGCCTAATACGGCACACTCGCTCAATCCCGTGCCCTTCATCTATGTGACCAACAATAACAGTGCCACTGTGCGCAATGGTCGTCTGGCAGATGTGGCTCCCTCGCTCCTGCATATCATGGGACTGGAGCAACCTGCCGACATGACCGGCGAGAACCTTATCACCGACAATAAATAAACTGACGGTATGGATGTGAGAATGGAGAGTACGTGGAAGCAGCAACTGGCTCCCGAGTTTGAAAAACCGTATTTCAAGGTGTTGACAGACTTTGTGAGGGCTGAGTATGCTTCACACACTTGTTACCCTCCGGGCTCGCAGATATTCCGCGCCTTCGACCTATGCCCCTTCCCTCAGGTGAAGGTGGTGATAATAGGTCAGGACCCTTATCATGAGCCGAGACAGGCTCACGGACTGTGTTTCTCTGTAGCCGACGGAGTGGCTTTCCCTCCGTCGCTACAGAATGTTTTTAAGGAGATACACGATGATGTGGGAGCACCCATTCCGCAGAGTGGCGACCTCACACGATGGGCCACTCAGGGCGTATTATTACTGAATGCCACCCTCACTGTGAGGGCTCATCAGGCTGCCTCGCATCAGCGCCATGGGTGGGAACAGTTGACCGATGCTGCTATCCATGCACTAAGCACCCAACGTGAGAACCTGGTGTTCATGCTATGGGGCGGATATGCGCGCAGCAAGGCGGCTCTCATCGACACGTCACGCCACCTGGTGCTGCAGTGTGTGCACCCTTCGCCTCTTTCTGCCAACCGCGGTGGGTGGTTTGGCAATCATCACTTCTCTCTTTGCAACCGCTACTTGCAGCAGCACGGGCAGAATCCTATAGTATGGTGATGGTATGGATGAAAAGATGATGCCAATCATACAGGTGGGCGACGTGCTGGTTTCTTCCGAGATATTCACCGAGTGTTTTTGTTGCGACCTGGAGCACTGCCACGGCATTTGCTGTGTAGAAGGTGATGCCGGAGCACCTGTCACCATCGACGAGGTGGCACTGCTCGAGCAATCGCTCGATGCTGCCTGGCCCCTGCTCTCTGCCAGGGCACAGACGGTGATAGACAGGCAGGGGGTGGTGTATACCGACGGCGATGGCGACTTGGTCACTTCTATCGTTGACGGGCGCGACTGTGTGTTCACTCACCATCAGGATGGGTGCTGCCTTTGCGCACTTGAGATGGTCTGTCGTGAAGGGCGTACCTCCTGGCCCAAACCTATCAGTTGCGCTCTCTATCCTATAAGAGAGAAGAAACTGAGTGGTGGACTGACAGGACTCAATTACAACCGCTGGACAGTGTGCCGAGAGGCAGTGGCACTGGGGCAGAAACTCCGGCTGCCTCTGTATAAGTTTCTAAGCGAACCCCTGAAACGGCGATTCGGCGATGAGTGGTATGAAGAATTGCTGCTCGTGGCAGAGCAACTGAAGAAAATGTAGTACGATACGTACAAAAACAGAAAGAGAGATGCCTCACGGCATCTCTCTCCTGGTCTTAAAACCTTACGCTTAGTGCTTTTTCTTATGCTTAGTTGTGTGCAACTAAGAAGAGATAAAACAATATTAATTATAGAAGTTCCAGTAAGTGAAGTGTACTTGTTTTGTTGAGGTTTTTATTCGCTTTTCGTTCCTCAAGTACTACGTTGCAAAGGTAAGTGATATTTACAAATCCGACTTGGAGTTATCGGACAATTAATTGTATTTTTTGGACAAAATGATTTAGATTTTCATATAACGTCCCTATTTACAGTAAATTATCACTTAATTGTCACTTTCTTTCTTCTTTTTTCTATACTGTGTGGGAGTAAGTTCATAGAACTGTTTGAACGTGCGTGAGAAGTGTGCGTTGTCATCAAATCCGCATTTTGTGGCTATGTCGGATATGCTCATTTCCGGGTGGTTGTCGAGTAGCAGCAAGGCTCGTTCCAGTCGGATATGCAGTATGTATGCTATGGTGGTCTCTCCGGTGATGGCAAACATCTTTCTGCGCAGTTGTTTGCTGCTTATGCACAGTATGGATGCTATTGTCTCTACGTCGGCTGCACCTTTCTCTATTTGTTCGTATATTATGCTGTCCATCTTCTCCAGGAAGAGGCGGTCGTTCTCGCTGAGTGTCTTTTCGGTTTCCGGGTCAGGTTCTGTCTCTGTGGTATGCAGGTGTTTGGAGTATAGTTCTGAGAGTCGTTTTCGCTGTATCAGGAGTTGTTGCACTTGTATTCGCAGTTCGTCGCTGCTGAAGGGTTTTGCCAGATACACATCGGCGCCGGCTTTTATGCATGCCAGTTTGTCCTCGGCATTCAGTTTGGCTGTCACCAGTATGATGGGTATGTGTGCGGTGAGTGTGTCCTGGCGTATTGACCTACATAGTTGTTCGCCATTCATACCGGGCATCATCAGGTCGGTGATGATGAGGTTGGGAATGATGGTTTTCGCCTTTTCTACACCCTCTTTGCCATTCTTGGCGTAGAAGATGGCGTAGTCCTCTTGCAGCAGTGAACCCAGAAACTGTCTCACGTCATCGTTGTCGTCTATCACGAGTATCTTGTCTCTCAAGTCATCGTCTGTGCTGTCCGTAGTCTCTATGGTCAGGTCGTCTGGTTGTACGTATAGTATTTTGTCCTGGTCCTGATCGTTGTTCCATGGCTGTATTTCCACGCCGTCATGTCGGCAGGGTATTACCACGTGGATAGTGGTGCCCTTTCCTACCTCGGTCTCTATATCTACGCTGCCCTTCAGATAGTCGGTCATTTGTTTGATAAGTGCCAGTCCGATACCCGTGCTCAGTGTGCCTGCTGTCTCGGAGGATACGTAGAATAGTTCAAACACGTGTGGCAGGTCTTTTTCCAATATTCCGATGCCATTGTCGCTCACGGTCAGTTCCAGTTGCTTGCCATCGGTGGCAGTTGTCACTCGTATCTCTCCTTCTACAGGTGTGTATTTCAGCGAGTTTGAAAGCAGGTTGTATACTATCTTCTGGTAGTAGTCGGTGGGGAAGTCTATGTTTTCTGTCGTGCCGCTGTGTTGGTATTCGAGTGATATGTTGCGCTGTCGTGCCCAGTAGGTGAAACTTTCTGTTATCAGTGATGTGAAGAGTTTGATGTTGCCATGGCGCCAGCGGGGTGGTGCCACGGAGCCGCGTATCTTGGAGATATCGAGCAGTTGATTGGTGATGGTCTCCATTTGGTGCACATTACGGTTTATGATACGTGCGAACTGTCGTATCTTCTCATCTTCTGTCACGCGTCCCAGATATATATTCTCGCTCAATCCTGACATGACGATGAGTGGCGTGCGCAGTTCGTGTGTCATCTTGACATAGAAGTCCAGTCGTGTCTTTTCCTGCTCTTTCATCATGCGTGCGGCTCTTATGCGTGTGCGTAGCAGTATATAGAGTGTGGCGAGCAGTATCAGGAGCAGTGCTATGGTGCTGCTTGTCCATACTATGAGTTGTTGCTGGTTGTCGTTCTGTTTACTCAGTTGGTCGTTTTGTTTCGTCAACTCTATATTCTGGTATTCAGAGTGAAATCTCTCAAGCAGTGCTGCTGTGTCGTCTTTATACATAGAGTCGCACAGTTCTGAATAGTGCTCCAGGTATTTGAGTGCCAATGCAGGGTCGATGTCGCGATAGGCTTCAAACAGTCCTTTGCTGGCTGTTTGCTCTACGCTTTTGTTGCCTGTGGTTTCCGAGAGATGCAGTGCTTTCTCGTAGTGTGTGGCTGCCAGTTTCTTGTCGCCTCGGTTCATGGCGAGGAGTCCCAGTTGGTTGTGGCAGATAGACACGCTATTCTCGTTGTCTACCGCCTCGAGTATGGGCAGTGCACGGTTGATGGTCTTTTCCGCCTCTTGGTAGCGCTGCATGGCTATGAGTGCGGCAGAAATCTGCGACAGGCGGATGGCTGCCTTGGCGTCGCGCTCCCCTTGCTTGTCGAGTTCGTATGCCTCGTATGCCGTGGAGAGTGAATGTGCGGGGTCGTTGAGTGCCAGGTATATCTCTGATGCCATACCCAGGCGTATGGCGAGTTTCTCGTCGCGGCCCAGTTCGCGTTCTATGGCTATGGCACGTGTGGCATAGCCCAATGCCTCACGTGGTTGGCGCGCCATGAGGTAGAGTGCCGCCAGTGTGTTGAGCGAGGAACTGATGTTGGGCTTGTTGCCGGATTTATCGTCCAGTTCATAGCATTTCTTTTGATATTCTATGGCATTAAAGAAGTCGCCTTTGCGTTGCAGAGCATGGCTTACGGCATAGAGGGCATTGGCATAGTCGTCGTTGTTCACATCATGGTTGTATGCATCGATGGCTTTCTTGCCATATCTTTCTGCCTCGTTATATTTGGAATTGTCCAAATACCAATTGGCTATATTTCCATAGACCACCATGTCCATGGTGGTCTCCTTGGTGGGAGGCCATTGCACCAGTGTGTCGGTATACTCCTGTGCAAACAGATATTTCATCAGTTCGTTGGCTGCCTCGCGTCTGTCATCGCCACTGCTCTCGTCGTATTCTTGGATCAGTGTTTTCACGTCCTGTCCAAAAACGCTTATGGTGTTGCACCATAGGCTGCAACACCATAAGAGTAATGTCATGCATCTCTTCATAGGCATGTATGTAGTGAAGTGTTATGCGTCGATATTGGCATATACTGCATTGCGCTCTATAAATTCCCTTCTCGGTTCCACATCGTCGCCCATGAGCATAGAGAAGATCTCGTCTGCCTCGGCTGCATTTTCTATGGTCACTTGTTTCAGCAGTCGTGTCTGCGGATCCATGGTGGTTTCCCATAGTTGTTGTGGGTTCATCTCGCCCAGACCTTTGTATCGCTGCACGTGTATGCCGTTCTTGCCGTCTTCCACGCCATTGCCATATTTGTCGAGGAAGGCTTGTCGCTGTCGTTCATCGTAGCAGTACTCCTTGGTCTTGTTCTTGTATGTGCACAGATAGAGTGGGGGAGTGGCTATATAGAGGTGTCCCTCCTGTATCACGCGTGGCATGAAACGGTAGAAGAGGGTCATAATCAGTGTGTCTATATGTGAACCGTCTACATCGGCATCGGTCATTATGATTATCTTGTCGTAGCGCAGTTTGTCTATGTTGGCTTCTTTGTCGCCTTCGCCGTCTACTCCGAAGCGCACGCCGATGCTCTGGATGATATTCATCACCGATTCGGCTTCAAACACGCGGTGCCATTGCACTTTCTCTACGTTGAGTATCTTACCACGCAGGGGCAGTATGGCTTGGGTGTGGCGGTCGCGGCCCTGTTTGGCACTGCCGCCGGCGGAGTCGCCCTCTACCAGGAATATCTCGCACTCTTTGGGGTCTTTGTTTGAGCAGTCGGCGAGTTTGCCGGGCAGTCCTCCTCCCGACATCACGTTTTTGCGCTGCACACTCTCGCGGGCCTTGCGTGCTGCTATGCGTGCGGTGGCTGCCAACACCACCTTGTCGCATATCTGTCGGGCTTCACGTGGGTGTTCTTCCAGATAGATGGTGAGTGCCTCGCCCACTGCCTGCTGCACGGCACCGGTCACCTCACTGTTGCCCAGTTTGGTCTTTGTCTGACCTTCAAACTGTGGCTCTGCCACCTTGATGGAGATGACGGCGGTGAGTCCCTCGCGGAAGTCCTCGCCGGTTATTTCTATCTTGGCTTTTTCTATCTGTTTTGCTATGTTGGGGTCGTTGTCGGCATAGCGCTTGAGGGTGCGGGTGAGTGCCATGCGGAAACCCTGCAGGTGTGTACCGCCTTCGATGGTGTTTATGTTGTTCACATACGAGTGTATGTTGTCCGAATAGTCGGTGTTGTACATTATGGCAGCCTCGATGGGGATATTCTGCTTCTCTGTCTTCAGGTATATCACGTCATCGAACAGGTGTGTGCGGTGGCGGTCTATGTATCTCACAAACTCTTTCAGGCCTTCCTTGGCATGGAATGTCTGTTGGCGCGTCTGTCCGTTCTCGTCGGGGCGCAGGTCGGTGAGGGTGATGGTGATGCCGGCATTCAGGTATGCCAGTTCGCGCATGCGGCGTGCCACGATATCCCACTGAAAGGTGGTGGTGGTGAAGATGGTGGGGTCGGGCCAGAACTGCTGGCGGGTGCCACGGCGGTCGGTCTCGCCCACCACCTTGACGGGGTAGAGCGGTTTGCCCTGCTCATATTCCTGTTGGTATATCTTGCCATCGCGAAACACCTGTGAGAGCATGTGTGAGGAGAGGGCGTTTACACAACTCACGCCCACGCCGTGCAGACCGCCGCTCACCTTGTATGAGCCCTTGTCAAACTTACCACCGGCATGCAGCACTGTCATAACCACTTCGAGCGCTGATTTGTGAAGTTTCTCGTGCTCGTCTACGGGTATGCCGCGACCGTCGTCAAGCACGGTCACGGAGTTGTCCTCGTTGATGGTCACTTCTATATGTGAACAGTAGCCTGCCATAGCCTCGTCTATGGAGTTGTCCACTGTCTCGTTGATGAGGTGGTGCAAACCCTTCTCGCTTATGTCGCCTATGTACATGGCGGGGCGCTTCCTCACGGCTTCCAGGCCTTCGAGTACTTGTATGTTACTGGCGGAATAGTTATTCTCTTGATTGTTGATATCAGACATTGTTTTCTTTGTTCAGTTTTAGACTGCAAAGTTACATAAAATAAAAGGAAAAGCCAAATTTATATCACACAAAAACCACCATTCCTCAGTGGAACGGTGGCCATGTATCTTGTGGAGAGAAAACCCTAATTTAACCCATCTTGTTTATCTGGTTAGCCAGACTCGACTTCAGGTTTGAAGCCTTGTTCTTGTGGATGATATTGGTCTTTGCCAACTTATCCAACATTTTCTGTACGGCGGGATAGAGTTTCTCTGCCTCCTCCTTGTTAGTCATTGCACGCAACTTACGCACAGCATTACGCATAGTCTTGGCATAGTAGCGGTTGTGCAACTGCTTCTTTTTGTCCTGACGGATCCTTTTCAGTGCTGATTTGTGATTTGCCATCTTAATGTTTCTTTATGTTTTGGTAGTCCATAGCAGAGTCGAACTGCTCTTTAGAGAATGAAAATCTCTCGTCCTAACCGATAGACGAATGGACCATAGACTTAAATTGCGGATGCAAAGGTACACGTTTTTAGTAATCCAACAAAATTTTTCCACTTATTTTTTTAAAAACCAGTGCTTTTTTGTCTTTTTCTTGCCTGATATTCGTCTTTTACACCCCTTTTTTCGTATTTTTGCTTCTGATTTATGCTTGTCAACACTCAAGGTATAGTGCTGCGCACGGTGAGGTATTCCGACCGTGGACTGATAGTGCATTTGCTCACCCGGCAGGGCAACAGGGTGAGTGCTTCGGTGCGTCTGTCTGTATCGCGCCGAGGTGGTTTGCACAAACAGTTGTTTGCTCCGCTCAATGTGCTCAATATCGTGTACGACAGTCAACCTTCTCGTCAACTTGTCACCATTCGTGAGGCGTCGCTTGCCCTGTCATACTCTTTCATGCATACCGACATGGTGAAGATGTCTATCATGATGTTTCTCTCGGAGTTTCTCGACTCAGCCACACGTGGAGAGCGCGACAACCCCTTGCTGTACGATTATATCACTCAGAGTATGGAATGGATAGATGCCGCCACGGGTGCGGTTGCCAATTTTCACCTGGTGATGATGATACGTCTCACCCGTTTCATAGGTTTCTTTCCTAACACCGAGGATTATCGCGAGAACTGTTATTTTGACCTGCGTGATGGTTGTTATGTGTTGAGGATGCCGTTGCACAGTGATGTGTTGATGCCTGCCGAGGCACGGGTGATAGGAACGCTGATGAGGTTGAACTATTCCAATATGCATCTGTTTAGGATGAACAGGCAACAGCGCAGGAGGGTGATAGAGGTGATAGAACAGTACTACCGACTCCATGTGCCTGGATTTCAGCACTTGAAGTCGGTAGATATATTGAGTGAACTGTTCTGAATCCCGGAACGGCGCACTATCACATATTAACTCAGCAGTCGCTTCACGATAGCAGAGATGATGCGTCCGTCGGCCTGTCCTGCCATAGCCTTTTGAGCGGCTCCCATCACACGTCCCATATCACGCATGGTCTGTGCACCGGTCTCGCTGATTATGGCTTTCACCTGAGTCTCTATTTCCTCCTCGCTCAGTTGTTTGGGCAGATATTCCTCTATCACTGCCACCTGAGCCAGTTCACCGTCTGCCAAGTCCTGGCGGTTTTGTTCGGCGAAGGTCTTAGCCGATTCGCGTCCCTGTTTTGCCAGTTTCTGTATTATCTTCAGTGCATCGGCATCGCTCAGGGTGTCGTTGGCACCGGGAGCGGTCTTTGCCTCGAGAAACACCTTTTTTATATTGCGGAGAGTTTCCAGGCGCACCTTGTCGCGTGCTTTCATTGCAGCCTTTATGTCTTCGCTTATTTGTTCAAATAGTGCCATTATATTATTGTTTACCTATTCGTATTTAGAAGGAGATAACGCCGTTGGCTATCTTGTCGGTTGTTTCTTCCTCTTCTTTCTTTCCTACCTCGTTGTTGCTCGACATCTTGTTTATCTCCTCCAGCATCTCTCTGTTGCGTTTGTATGTGGGAGTGCTTTCCACGGCGAGTATCACATCCTCGTTGTCCAGGTCGTCCTGTTGGAAGATAAAGATGAGTGGGCGGCGTTTGCGCTTAGTCTGGTTATTGTTGCCATAGTAGTGTTCGCGGCGGGCCTGGTTCTTCTCTTCGTTAAGGGCTATCCTCTGGAAGTCGCGTCCGTCCACCTCCTTGTTCTTGTGGTCGCTCATGCCATCCACATCTTCTATGCCGAATCCAGTGGCGAGTATGGTCACCTTCACACGCTTGCCCATCTCGGGGTCGTGGGCCAGTCCCCATTTGATTTCGAAGTCATCGCCAAATTTGGCCATGAAGTCGTTCACATCGCTCATCTCATCCATCATCAGTCCAGGGTTTCCCTCGTTCTCGGCTGCGTAGGTGATATTGAGCAGTATCTTCTTTGAGTTGTACACATCGTTATCGTTGAGCAGCGGAGAATGCAGTGCATCCTCTATGGCTTTGCGCACGCGTCCTTCGCCCTCGCCGTAGCCTGTACTCATGATAGCCACGCCGCCGTCCTTGAGTACTGTCTTCACGTCGTTGAAGTCGAGGTTTATTTGTCCGTGTACGGTGATGATTTCTGCTATACTCTTGGCAGCCACGCTCAGTGTGTCGTCGGCTTTGGCAAAAGCGGCTTTCACTGAGAGTTCGCCATAGATCTCGCGCAGGCGTTCATTATTTATTACAAGCAGAGCGTCTACGTGTTTTGCCATTTCCTCCACGCCATCGAGTGCCTGGTCTATCTTCTTTGCTCCTTCGAAGCGGAAGGGGATGGTCACTATACCCACGGTGAGTATGCCCAGTTCTTTCGACTCGCGTGCTATGACGGGAGCAGCACCGGTACCGGTACCGCCGCCCATGCCTGCGGTGATGAAAGCCATCTTGGTGCCGTCGTTGAGCATGCGGCGTATGTCTTCTATGCTGTTCTCTGCCTCCATGCGTGCCTTTTCAGGCTTGTTGCCGGCTCCCAGTCCTTCCTCGCCCAGTTGCAGGTGTACAGGCACGGGACTGTCGTCTAGGGCCTGGTGGTCCAGGTTTGCCACTACGAAACTCACGTCGTGTATGCCTTCGCGGTACATGTGGTTCACTGCGTTGCCGCCGCCACCGCCTACACCGATAACCTTGATGATGCTCTCATGACTGTAGAGGTCGCCGAAAGGCAGTACATCCTGTTTCTTTTCTTTGTCTTTATTGTTTGGCATATTGTTGTATCTTTATTTGATGGTTACTCTTTATTTCTTTCAATGATGGTATGTGGTTTACTCTTCCTCTTCCCGTATCACCCTTTGTCCGAAGTCCTTCAGGCTGTCGATGATCTTGCCGAAGCGGCTCTTCTTCTTAGCCTTATTAGTCTCTTCCTCCAGTCGTTTCTGTTCTGCTTGCAGTCGCATCTGTTCCAGTTTGCGGCGTTCGTCTTCCAGGGCAGCCTTTTCCCTCTCGAGTTGTGCCTTGTCTTCCATGGCCTTTCTCTCGGCGGCAGAAAGTACCCTGCCGGGTTGCTGAGTGTTGGTCTGAGGCTTGTCGGTATTTTGAGATGTCTCCTCGTCGAACAGTCCACCAGGGCGTTTGTTGGCAGGTGTGCCGGCGCAGTTCATGTCGCCCAGTGCCAGTAGTCCGATGGCAGTGTTCATCATGCCATTGTTCTCATTCACCTCCTCAATGGCAGAGGTGATGCTCTGCTTCACGGTCGATGCTATACGTATCTTGTCCACGTGGGTATGGTTGCGGAAGGCGTGTTTGATATTCTTCATGTTTGAGCCGCCACCTGTGAGCACCATACCGCCCAGCAGTTTGTTCTTGTATTCGCCGGGCACCTGGTACCACACGTTCTCTACTATCTCTTGCACGCGAGCCTCCACCACATCTACGAGGGCCTTGTTGTCTATGCTTTGTTCGGGCGACACAGGTACCTTCTGGTCGTCTTCTATATCGTTGATATCGGTATATGCCGAGGCGTATTTTATCTTCAGGTTCTCAGCATCGGCTTCCTCCATTTGCAGTGTTGTGATATCCTTGGTGATATTGTTTTGTCCTAAGGGTATTACCACCAGGTGGCGCAGTATGTTCTTGTAGTACACCATCACTGTCGTGGTTTCTGCTCCGAGGTCTATGAGCACGCATCCGCCGCGCAGTTCGTTTTCGGTGAGTACGCTCTCTGCCATGGCAAGAGGTGCGAGGAACATTTCTGCTATGGTAATATTGGCATTGTCAAAGCATTTGTTCAGACTGCGGTAGAAGGACTTCCGCTGCAGTATATTAAGGAAGCGGCCCTCTATGCGTTTGGCTTGAATGCCCACGGGGTCCAGTTGGGTTTGTGCGCCCACCTTGTATTCTTGTGTTATGGCGTCGAGTATCTCTTGGTCGGGATAGGTCATGTTGCGGTTGCTGTCCATGATCTCGTTTATCATGTCGGCGGTGATGGTTTCTTCTTCGGGCAGTTGTTTCACCACTTCGTTTTTCACGCTGCGTATGGACTGTCCGCCCACGCCCACATATACCTGTGAGATTTCAGATTTCAACTGTTGTTTCAGTTTTTTGATGATAGTAGTAAGTATCTGACTGGTTTTGTCAATGTTGTACACCATGCCTTTTCTGATGCCTGGTGTAGAGTCTTCCTCGGCGAGGGCAATCACGTTGATGCTCCCGTCGTTCTTCTTGTTTCCTGCAATACCGGTAATCTTTGTTGAACCCAGTTCAATGGCTACGATAAATTCTTTTGCTGGCATAACTATATGGTTTTATATTGTTCTAATTTTTCTTTGTTGGTGATTTTTTTTGTGATTTTTTGTCGTTACTGACGTTACTGACGTTACTACTGTGATTAACGTTCTTATCGTTCTTATCGTTTTTGACGTTCTTATCGTTATTTACGTTTTTATCGTTATTATTTTTCTTGCTGTTATTGGCATCTGGCTTTTGCTGTGGCTGGGCATTCACTGCTGGCGCTGCTTCGTGGTGTTTGTTCACGTCACGTCGTTTGCATATAATCTGGTTGTCAAATTCCAGGTTGATATACGAGTACGTGTCCCATCCAGCCTCGCTCAGTCCGTATCGGTAGAATTTCTCCAGTCTTTGCAGTTTATGCTGCATGAAGTTTTCTATTTCCTTCTCGCGTACTTCGCGGTCATTGTTTTCGGGTGGTCTGCCGATATTCACTATGTGGTTTCCCACTCTTGGTATCAGTTCCACGCATTTGTCGGCTCTCACGTATATCTGTTCTATCTGACTGTTCCACAGTTCATTGTCGGAGATATATCGGCTCATGGCAGCCACATAGTTTTGTGCGTAGTACTTAGTGATATTGCCTGTTGCCACCAGCAGGTTGGACTGGTATTTCGTTCGTGGCATGATGCTGTCGCGTGCGTCCACGTAGTAGTCCTCACCGTTCTCGCTTTTCACTCTTACCACCGGAGTACGTTGTGTCACATTTATATGTATCGTGTTATTGCGGGTCTTGTAGCATTGTACGTTGCTGATGAAGGGGTCTTTCATCAGTTCCTCCTCTATCTTTCGCGGACTGATGTTTTTCATCATCGTGGTGCTGTCGGGATAGAGTTTCTTCTGTTTGAGTGACAGTTCTATGTCAGAGGCGCTAAGGAAACCGGCATCGTTCTTGTCAGATATATTGATATTCACCCCTGCACACGCCATTTCTCCGTCGTTCGTTTTATTGAACGACGTGATGGCGAATACCAGGTATGCCCCCAGCAGCAGGTCTAATGTGATGAATATGGTTCTCTGACTGATGCGCATATCTTTTTGCTTAGTGTTTCTTCTTTTTTCAGTGAGTGGCGGCGAGAGTTATCTCGTCCATCATATTGTCCAGGTCTCCGGCTCCCAGCACCACCAGCACATCTGTGTCGTGATGTTTCAGGTATTCCAGCACCTTGCCTTTCTCCGTCATGGTCTTCTGCACACCTTCTGCCAGGTGGTCGTATATGAGTTGTGATGATACACCCTCAATAGGCAGTTCCCTGGCGGGATATATCTCGGTGAGTATCACCTCATCTGCCATGCTCAGGCTTTCAGCGAAGTCGTTATAGAAGTCGCGTGTGCGTGTGTACAGGTGAGGTTGGAAGAGTGCGGTGATGCGTCGTCTTGGGTACAGTTGTCTCAGGCTCTTCAGGCTTTGTGCAATCTCGGCGGGGTGGTGAGCATAGTCGCTCAGCACCACGTGTTGGCTGTTGCGTACACGGAAGTCGAAGCGGCGGTCCACCCCTTGAAAAGTGCGCATGCCCTCGCGCAGTTCGTCAGCGTTGCAGCCAGCCAGTTGTGCCAGTGCCATGGCTGCTATGCCGTTGTCTATGTTGATAGGCACGGGATGCCCCATGGTTATGCCTTTCACGTTCTCTATGGGCGACACCAGGTCGAATGTTATCTCGCCGTCGGCTATCACTATGTTTTCTGCATGGAAGTCGCCCTCCTCTCTGCTGTACGTATAGGTGCGTACACCTTCGGAGGTGTTGGCTTTCATTTCCAGTCCTGTGTGTATCACCAGTGCTCCGTCTGGGCTGATTAGTGATGTATAGTGGCTGAAACTCTCCAGGTATGCCTCTTTCGTGCCGTATATGTCCAGATGGTCGGGGTCGGTGGCTGTGATTACGGTGGCCCATGGTTGCAGCCAGTGGAAGGAGCGGTCAAACTCATCTGCTTCGATTACCACGTATTCACTCTCGGAGAGCAGGTAGTTGGTGCCATAGTTTTTCGTGATACCTCCCAGGAAGGCGTTGCAGTCTATATGGCTCTGGTGCAGTATGTGTGCGCACATGGCAGAGGTAGTGGTCTTGCCATGAGTGCCTGCCACGCACAGTGCGCGGTGGGCGCGTGTGATGGTGCCCAGCACCTGTGCCCGTTTCTCTATTTCGAACCCCTCGCGGCGGAAGTACTGCAGTTCGCTGTGGCTGTCGGGTATGGCAGGGGTATATATCACCAGTGTGCTCTCTTTCTCGCGGCACACGCTGGGTATGGCGTTCACGTTGTCTTCGTAGTGTATGTCGGCACCCTCTTCTGCCAGGCGGTGTGTCAGTTCGGAGGGTGTCTTGTCATATCCTGCCACAGTGAGCCCTTTCTTGAGGAAATAGCGTGCTATGGCGCTCATGCCTATGCCGCCGACTCCTATGAAGTATACTGCTTTTATATCGTTCAGTGTCATGATGTCTATTGGATGTTTGCGAGTTTGAGCACTTCGTCGGCGATGATGCTTGCCGAGTCGGGCAGTGCCATTTCAAGTATATGCTGACTGAGTGACTGCAATTGTTGTTCGTCGCTTACAGCCTTCAGCGCCAGGGGCAGCAGTGTCCCGGTAGCCTCGCTGTCCTTTACGTAGAGTGCTGCCGAGCGGTTTACCAGAGCCATGGCATTTTTCGTCTGGTGGTCTTCAGCCACATTGGGTGAAGGTACCAGTATCACGGGTTTTCCTATGAGGCAGAATTCCGATATGCTACTGGCGCCCGCCCTGCTTATCACCAGGTCGGCAGCGCGGTATGCGGCTCCCATGTCGGATATAAAGTCGGTGATGTGTATCATGGGCAGTTGGCGTCCTTTCACGCGTTCCGTTATCTCCTTGTGATAGTACTTGCCTGTTTGCCATATTATCTGTACATCGCTCTTTTCTATCTCGTCTATGGCAGCCATGACGCTTTCATTGAGAGTGCGTGCTCCCAGCGAGCCGCCTACGAGCAGTATGGTGCGCTTCGTGGGGTCCAGGTTGAACGAGTGGATGGCTTCCTCTCGGCTCAGGGTAGTGGTCAGCAGGTTCTGTCTTACAGGGTTTCCTGTGAGCATAATCTTCTCTTTCGGGAAGAATTTCTCCATGCCTTCGTATGCCACGCATATCTTCTTTGCCTTCTTTGCGAGCAGTTTGTTGGTCACTCCGGCATAGGAGTTTTGCTCTTGTATGAGGCATGGTATGCCTTTGTCGGCACAGCAGTTGAGCATGGGGCCACTGGCATATCCGCCCACGCCCACAGCCACTACAGGCTGGAAGCGCTTGATTATCTGGCGTGCCATGCGCTGGCTCTTCCATATCTTGTATAGCACGGAAAAGTTTTTGAGCAGGTTCTTGCGGTTGAACCCCTCGATGGGCAGTCCTTCTATCTCATAGCCTGCCTGGGGCACACGTTGCATCTCCATGCGTCCGAGGGCGCCTACAAACAGTATGTTTGCGCCAGGGCATTTAGCCTTGATGGCATTGGCGATAGAGATGGCGGGAAAGATGTGTCCCCCGGTGCCTCCGCCGCTAATTATTATGTTAGGTTCCTTGTTCATCGTTCTCCTTGCTGTTTTGTATGCAAAAGTACTGATTTTTTTTCTCTTTAAACAATTTTATGACAATTATTAAGACTAATTTTTTTCAGCCAGTTTTTCTTCAATTGCCAATTCGGTGTGTGCACCGCTCTGTTTCCGCTTTGCCGACCTGCTCACGCTGAGTATCACGCCTATGTATATGCCGCAGAAAACAGTGGATGAGCCGCCCTTGGATATCAGAGGTAACGGCTGACCCGTAACGGGTGCCAGTCCCACTGCCACGAGCATATTGAACAGTGCTTGTATCACCATCAGCATAGACAGTCCCATGACCAGGAAGGCAGGGTAGTAGTTCTCGCAGCGCGAAGCAATACGCCCGGTGCGGAAGAAGAGCACTATGTAGAGAAATGCCACGAGTATGGCGCCCCATATACCCATCTCTTCGATTATGATGGCATAGATGAAGTCTGAGAATGCCTGTGGCAGGAAGTCGCGCTCCACGCTGTTGCCTGGTCCCACGCCCACTATGTTTGACGATGCTATGGCTATATTGGCGTGTCCCACCTGCTGGTTTTCTTGCAAGTCGTATTTCTCGGGTGGTATCTCTTCATTGTCGAAGAATCGTTTTATGCGTCCTTTCCAGGTGCCGGCACGGTGAAACATCTTTTCAATGAAGTTTTCGTCGTCTGCCTCTTTCTTTGTTTCTTCAGACTTTTGAAACTGCTCCGTCTTGGCCTGTTTCTCGCTCAGGTCTTCCTTGTCATTGCCAAACACCATGATGATAGCCAGCAGGATAGCCATTACCAGCATCACCTTGCCTATTAGTTTGCCTATTTGGCGCAGCGACACGTTGCCTACAAACATCATGAGTATCAGTACTATACTGATGAGCATGGCAGTAGACAGGTTTTCAAGGGCTATGAGTCCCACGAAAATAAAACTGGTCCAGAGAATGTATTTCATGGTATCCTTATCAGCCCCAGTAGATGTTTGCATGGCACTCAGTATCTGCGCTGCGGCAAAGACCAGTGCCATCTTCGCCATTTCCGAGGGTTGGAACTGTATGCCAAGAAAACTCACCCATCGTGATGCATCGTTGGTGGAGCCACCACCTATCAGTACCCACAGCAGCAGTATAAACGACAGTATGAGCAGTGGGGGAGTGGCGAGTTTGAAGTATCGGCAATCGACATTGAGTGTGGCCACTGCCAGGACAAAGCCCACGATGATGGTGACACCGTGCTTGATGATGGGAGCCCAGTAGTTTTCCGATTTATACGACAAGGTGGACGAGGAACTGAACACCTCGATAATGCTGATGATACAGAGGAAGAAGAACACCATCCATATCACCTTGTCGCCTTTGAATATATTGGCTATTTTTTTCTCCACGCTATAGCTCTCTTACTAATGATTTAAACTGTTCGCCGCGGTCTTCCATGTTCTTGAACAGGTCAAAACTGGCACAGCACGGACTCAGCAGCACGGTGTCGCCGGGTTCAGCCAGTGCGTAGCATTCACTCACGCAGTCCTTCATGCAGTGTGTGTCGCGTATGTCAACCCCCAGGTTGTCAAACACCTCATGCAGTTTGCTGTTGTCGGCACCCAGAAAGACCAGGGCCTTGCATTTCTTCTTCACCAGGTCGAAGATGGGAGTATAGTCATTTCCCTTGTCTTTGCCGCCGATGATGAGTATGGTGGGTGTCTGCATGCTTTCCAGTGCATACCAGCAGGCGTCTACATTGGTGGCCTTGGAGTCGTTGATATACTCCACGCCCCTCACGCGTGCCACATGTTCCAGTCTGTGTTCCACACCGGGGAAGTCGCTCAGGCTCTTGCGTATGTTTTCTTTCTTTATACCTGCTATATTGGCTGCTATGCCCGCTGCCAATGAGTTGTAGATATTGTGCACACCGGTCAGACTCAGTTCTTCCTGTTCCATATTGAACGGGGTGGGGCGTTCTATGGTGTATTTACCCTCTTCTATGTATCCTATGGCTCCGCTCTCCTTCAGTTTGGAGAAGGGGTACTGCACCGACTGTATCTGGTATTTTTCCAGTTCCTTACGGATTATGGGGTCGTCATTCCAGTATATGAAACTGTCCTGTTCCGTCTGGTTCTGTATGATGCGCATCTTTGCATCCACATAGTTTTGCATACAGTTGTCGTAGCGGTCCAGATGGTCTGGGGTGATATTGAGCAGTATGGCAATGTCGGCTTTAAAGTCATACATGTTGTCCAGTTGGAAACTGCTGAGTTCTATAATATAGTACTCGTGTGGTTCTTCTGCCACCTGCAGTGCCAGACTCCTGCCGATGTTGCCCGCCAGACCAGCGTCGTAGCCTGCCTGTTTGAAGATATGGTATATGAGCGAGGTAGTAGTGGTCTTGCCATTGCTGCCTGTGATGCATATCATTTTCGACTGAGTGTATCTGCCGGCAAATTCTATCTCGCTGATGATGTGTATGCCTTTCTGTTTAGCCTCTTTTATTATTGGCGCCGTATCGGGTATGCCCGGACTTTTTATTATCTCGTCGGCATTGAGTATCTTGTCACGGCTGTGCTGTCCCTCTTCCCATTCTATGTGGTGCTGGTCCAGCAGTTCCTTGTATCTTGGCTTGATGGCAGACATGTCGCTCACGAACACATCGAAGCCCTTCTTCTGTGCCAGCACGGCGGCTCCGGCACCGCTCTCTGCGGCACCGAGTATCACTATACGTCCTATGTTGTTTTCTTTATCCATCTTTTCTTGTCGTTATCTTATTTTGAGTGTTATGATGGTTATTATAGCCAGCAGTATGCTTATTATCCAGAAACGTACTGTTATCTTCGATTCGTGAGCCACACCCCGTGGTCTCTTCAGCAGGTAGCGGCATTCGGGGTCCATCTGTGCTGCCGTGGTGCGGAAATTGTCATGTATGGGCGTGCGTTTGAAAATACGTTGTTTCACACCGCGGCGCTTGCCTTTTTTGTAGTACCATACTTGCAGTATCACACTCAGGCTTTCCACGAAGAATATGCCGCACAGTATGGGCAGCAGCAGTTCTTTGTGTATGATGATGGCTGCCACGGCTATTATACCACCGATGGTGAGCGAGCCTGTATCGCCCATGAACACCTGTGCCGGGTAGGAGTTGTACCACAGGAAACCTATCAGTGCTCCTACGAAGGCGCACATAAACACCACAAGTTCCTGTGTGCCGGGTATATACATGATGTTGAGGTATGAGGCAAACTCCAAGTGGCTGCTCACATACGCCAGTATGCCGATTGCCACACCTATGATGGCTGAGTTGCCGGCACACATGCCGTCCATACCATCGTTCAGATTGGCACCGTTGCTCACCGCCGTCACCACGAAGATGGTCATTATGACAAAGAGTATCCACCCTGCGGCATACTTATAGTCGCCCATGAAACCCATCAGGTCGGAATAGTCCAGGTTGTGCCCTTTTACGAAGGGGATGGTCGTCTTCAGCGATTTTTCGGCATCGGTTTTGTGTACCACCATTTCCTGCGCCTGTTTCTCTACCACCACATTCTCGTTTATCTTGGCGTCAGGACTGAGCCAGAGAGTCAGACCTACGATAAAGCCCAGTCCCACTTGTCCTATGATCTTGAACTTGCCGTGCAGTCCCTCCTTGTTGTGCCGGAATATTTTGATGTAGTCGTCCAGTCCACCCAGTATACCCAGCCACACAGTGGTAATAACCATGAGTATGAGGTAGATGTTGCGGATGCGACCCAGAAGCAGCACGGGCACCAGTATGGCAAGTATTATGATGATGCCACCCATAGAGGGTACACCCACTTTGTTCACACCAAAGGGGTCTATCTTTGCCTCACGCTGCACCTCGGTTATCTGTTTGCGTTTCAGGTAGGCAATGAATTTCTCGCCCACCCATATAGAGATGACGAGCGACAGTATGAGTGCCAACAGGGCTCGGAAGGAGATATAATTCCATATATGTGAGCCTGGTATGCCGAATTGCTCTAAGAATCTGAACAAGTAGTATAGCATGTCGTTATGGTTTTATTCGTTCTCTTTAAATATTTCTTCCAGTACCTCGCGGTCATTGAAGTGGTGCTTCACCCCTTCTATCTCTTGGTAGTCCTCATGGCCTTTGCCTGCCACAAGTATCACGTCGCCCTTGGTAGCCATCATACATGCAGTGCGTATGGCTTCGCGTCGGTCGGTGATGCTTATCACCTTCTTGCGCTGTGTGGGGGTGATGCCGGCAAGCATGTCATCGATAATCGCCTGTGGGTCTTCAAACCTCGGATTGTCGGATGTTATAATCACCTTGTCGCTCTGTCTCACTGCCTCCTGTGCCATGAGTGGCCGCTTGCCCTTGTCGCGGTTGCCGCCGGCACCGCATACAGTGATTACCTGTCCTTTGCCGTTGAGCACCTCATGTATGGCACTGAGCACATTGGCGAGTGCATCGGGGGTATGGGCATAGTCCACGATAGCGGTGAAGCCCTCGGGTGAGTGTACCGGTTGCAGTCTGCCACTCACACTCTTCATCGTGCTGAGCACGAGCAGCACCTCATCGGGCGTCTTACCCAGCATCACGGCAGCACCGTATACTGCGAGCAGGTTGCTCACGTTGAACTTGCCGGTGAACTGCACGCCTACCTCCTTGCCGTTGATTTCCAGGTACATACCTTCGAAATGGCACTCCAGCAGATGGGCGCGGAAGTCTGCCATGGTGCGCATGGAGTATGTGCGCACCTGCGCCTTGGTGTTTTGCACCATTACCATGCCGTTGCGGTCGTCGGCGTTGGTGATGGCAAAGGCGGTCTTTGGCAGCGAGTCGAAGAATGCCTTCTTGGCATCGCGGTATGCCTCCACGGTCTTGTGATAGTCCAGGTGGTCGCGTGTCAGGTTGGTGAAGATACCGCCGGCAAAGGTCAGTCCGCCTATACGGTGCTGGTGGATGGCATGACTGCTACACTCCATGAACACATATTCGCATCCCTGCTCCACCATACTGCCCAGCAGACGGTTCAGTTCTATGGCATCGGGTGTGGTATGTGTAGCAGGTATAGCCTCGCCGTTGATGTAGTTGCACACGGTGGAGAGAAGTCCGCAGCGGTGCCCCATGGCACGAAACATATTGTACAGCACAGTGGCAATAGTGGTTTTGCCGTTGGTACCGGTCACACCCACCAGTTTCACCTTCGCCGATGGGTTGCCGTAGAAGGCGGTGGCTACAGGTCCGATAGCCTGTTCGGTGCTCGCCACACGCAGGTAGGTGACACCCTCTGACAGTTGCTCGGGCAGTTGCTCGCACAGTATGATGCTTGCGCCTTTTTCTATGGCGAGTGGTATAAAACGGTGTCCGTCCACTTGTGTGCCGCGTATGGCAGCAAAGAGTGTGTCTTCCTCTGCCTTGCGCGAGTCTATCTCTATTCCTTTCACTTCTCTGTCTAAGTCGCCTACAGCGTCCAGCAGATGTATATTGGAAATAATCTCTTTCAGTCTCATGCGGTAAGTCTTATTTATTATCTTTTTCTTTTATTGTCATTCCAGACGTAGTATACAGGTGTCGCCCGGTGTCACTGTATTGCCAGCGGCAATGCTCTGTGCCGTCACGCGTCCTCGTCCGTTGATGCGTGTCACCAGTCCTCTGCTTTCTATCATATACACGGCATCGCGAGCACCCATGCCTGTCACATCGGGCATCTTGCCTTTGCTGTATTGCGGCAAGTCTTCAGCCTTGGCACTGCCCCCTTGTTTGCTGAAGGTGCACCAGTCGCTGCCTGCCTGCACTGTGTTAGCGGCAAAGCCCAGCAGGCGCATGGCGGTCATGGCGGCATCGCGTCTGCCGCTCTTTATGTCGGGCATTAGTTGCGTCTCTGCAGTGCGCAGGTCGGTGGCACTGCGTTTGAGGTTGTGAGCCATGATACCCTCGGCTATCTTCTTGAATGTCTGTGCGCTCATGCCGCCCGATGCCGGTGTGCCGCTCTTTCTCAGGCATACTATGCAAGTGTACTGTGGGTCGTCGAAGGGGAAGTAGCCCACGAAACTCAGCAGGTAGTTCATTATGCCCGATTTATATCCCAGTTTTCCTCTTGCTATCTGCGCTGTGCCCGTCTTGCCTGCTACTGCAAACGATTTGGAGCCCGCCTTCTTGCCCGTGCCATGAGTCACCACACGTCTGAGCATCGCCTGTATGGCTCCCAGAGTCGACTCCTTGCATATATGCTCTTTGAGTACTACCGGTTCATACGTGGCTACCACTTCTCCGTCGCGCATCTTCTGTTTCACTATTCGTGGCTGCATCATCTTGCCGCCATTGGCAATGGCATTATAAAAGGTGAGAGTGGAGATAGGTGGCACCTGAGTCTCATATCCTATACTCATCCATGGCAGAGAGGTGTTGCTCCAGTTTGTCCATTGCCCATTTTTTGCCTTCTTGGGCATGCGTATGCGTGGAGGTGTGTATCCGGGGATTTTAACCTTCAGGTCCTCGGCTATTCCAATGCGGTGCAGGCCCTCCACATACTTCTCGGGATTGCGGTGATAGTTCTCGTCGATGATACGGCTCACACCGATATTGGAACTGTTTGCCAGAATGTCGGGCACCTTGAGTGGTTTGTATCCACCCTTGCGCCAGTTATGGTCGCGCATCTCGCGCCCGTACATCATATGTATGCCGTGGTTGCCCAGTGCATACATCATGCTCGTGTCTACCACGCCATCGTCGAGAGCCACCATGAGTGAAGCCGTCTTGAACACCGACCCAGGTTCGAGCAGGTCGCTCACGGCATGGTTTTGCAGTTCCCTGTAAGTGCCGTCGTCACATCTCTCCATATTTACTATGGCTTTGATATCGCCTGTCTTTACTTCCATGACAATAGCCACACCTATGTCTATGTCATCCTCCTTCATCTCTTCCACCACGGCTTTTTCTGCCACGTCCTGCATTTTCACGTCCAGGGTGGTCATTATGTCGTAGCCGTCCACATGCTCCTTGTCAATGATGGTCAGCATCCTGTTGCGCACCTTCTGTCGGTGTCCGTAGCCCATCTCGCCTCTAAGCACCGAGTCGAACGACATCTCCAGTCCATACTGCGGCTCGTTCATGCCTGTTCCCTCAAACATCTTCCCCACAGTACGTTTGGCAAGTGAACCGAAAGGCATGCTGCGTCCGTTGTTCTTCTCCTCGTGAAAACCGCCGGCATTCTTTGACATGCGGAACACAGGCAACTGTTTCACCTTCTTGTATGTGGTATAACTCACCCTCTTGTTCCATATGGGCCAGTGGCGGTTCTTCTTGCTATGCCTGCCTTCTGTCATGTGCTTGCGGAATTCCTCAGCCGATTTCTCCGGGAATATCTCGTGCAAGCCTTCGCAGATGCTGTCCATCTTAGCGTTGAGCAGCGAGTCTTTCTTCTTAATGTCGTCACCTGCCAGGAAGTCGAAGTACAGTCTGTACTGTGGCAGTGTGGTAGCCATGAGTTGTCCGTCGCAACTCAGTATGTTTCCTCTCAGTGGCGGGTCGGGCACATTTACACGCTTCTGCTGGTTTGCCACCTCTATCCAGTAGTCCTTCTTGGCGGTCATAATGTAGAGGGCCCTGCCTATTATGCCCACTGCTACGACCGTCAGTATGATGGCGATAAATGAATATCTAAGTGTAGTGTTGTTATGGTTGTTTTTGCTCATTTATTCAGGTATGTTTACTATGTATGGTGGTTGGTCGGCAGCATGTAGTGTGCTGTCGCTTGTTTCTTTCAGCAGGTTTTGCACCCTGCTCTCCCTGCATTGCTCGGTGAGTATGCTCGATAGTGAGAGCGTGCGGTAGCGTGCCTCAACCAGTTCCTTGTTCAGCCGGTCTATCTCGAGCATACTCTTCTGACTGTTGTATCTGAATGATACGTAAACTATTACAAATGCTGCGATGAGCAGTATGAGCCCCAATTGCTCACGCAGGAACTTGGCAGTGAGTATATCTCCACCGAGGATGGTGCGCAGCGTCACCTTCGACGAGTCAGGTCTTTCGTCTTCGCGTGCATGCTCTTCTATCACCTCCTTCAGCGAGGGCTTTTGCTCATCGGCATTCTCTTCGCCTTCAGTCTCCTCATCGGCATCGGCTGATGGCTGTTCGTAGTTTTCCTCCAGAGCGTAGTCGTATGTCTCGTCTTGTATTTCAGTGTCTCTTATGTCGTTATTGTCTTTCTTCATGTCTTTCTGCAATTCTTAGTTTTGCGCTCCTGCTGCGAGGGTTTCTTTCTATCTCGTTGGCATCTGGAGTTATGGGTTTGCCGATGGCGGTAAGTGGAGTGTGCTTGTGGCCGTAGAAATCGCTCTCCACCTTTCCCTCTATATTGCCCGCCTTGATGATGTTTTTCACCATACGGTCCTCCAGACTGTGATATGTGATAACTGACAGTCTGCCGCCCTCAGCCAGTAGGTCGGTGGCACCTTTGAGCATCTCGCTCAGTGCCTCCATCTCGTGGTTCACCTCTATCCTAATGGCTTGAAACACCCGTGCCAGGTCCTTCTTCTCCCTGTCGTGAGCCAGACAGGCACTGAGTGCCTCTGCCAATGCTCCGGTAGTCTTTATGCTCTGCTTTGCCCTTGCCTTGACAATGGCTGCCGCCATTCTACGTGCCTGTCGCAGTTCGCCGTAGAGATACAGTATGTCGGCTATCTGTTGCTCATCATACTCGTTTACCACCTGCATGGCACTCATCGCCGACTGCCTGTTCATGCGCATGTCGAGAGGTGCGTCATGGCGGAAAGAGAACCCCCGCTGCTCATCGTCGAAGTGGTGCGACGATACGCCCAGGTCTGCCAGTATGCCGTCTACCGACTCTTCTCCGTAGTAGCGCATCCACTGTTTCAGGTATCTGAAGTTGCTCCTCACGAAGGTGAAGCGTGCGTCGTCAGCCAGATCCGCTGCATTTGCCTGTGCGTCGGCATCCTGGTCGAAACTGTACAGATGGCATGTGGTATCCATCCTGCGCAGTATTTCGCGTGTGTGTCCGCCTCCACCGAAAGTCACGTCAATATAAATGCCACCGGGCCGGATGTCCAGCCCGTCGACACTCTCTCTGAGGAGTACCGGTATGTGGTATGTGGTGTCGTTGTCATGCATAGGCTCACTCCTCAATCCTTAGGCTTCTCGCTCATTATCATGCTGAGTGCCTCGCCCATGTCCTCCATTTCTACGAAGGGCTTCTGAGTGTGACTCTCGCTCCATATCTCTATGCTGTCGCCCATGCCTATGAAGCGTACAGACTGCTCTATGTCTGCCATCTGCAGGTAACGGCGTGGTATGAGGAAACGGCCGTTGCCGTCCAGTACCACACGCTCCGTATCCGCCACAAACTGACGGTAGAGAAGTTGCTCGCGAGCCACCCACGGACTGAGCCGCTCGCGCATGGCATCCACCAATTCGTTCCAACGCTGCTCGGGATAAAGTATCAGGCAACGCTCAAACAGGTCCTTGCGCATCCACAGACAAGTCACCTCGCCCGCCTGCAGTTCCTTGCGAAACGTAGACGGGAGAAACACTCTGCCCTTGGCGTCAATCTTGGCCTCTATGTTGCCGAATAACCTCATCTTACACCTATATAATACTTTTTGAGCGGCAAAGATAGTTATTTTCCTCCACTTTCCTCCACTTTCCTCCACTTTTTTTTTAATTATCCGCTAATTAACATTTATTAGTAAAATGCTGTTCTTGTGTAATCGTTTTCTTGTCTATTTTTGCGAAAACTATTACCATCTAATCACCAATCATTTTGCATTTATGAGTTATCGTTTTGTTTTGGTACTGACCTTATGTTTTTCAGCCATGTTGATATTTTCATGTACCACATCCTCGTCCACCCCGTCTGCTCCATCCCCGTCTGTCACCCCCAACCCTCAGATTGGTCAGGGCGACAAGTTGATATCGCTCAGATATGAGCGTTATGACAAAGGCAACTCTACTGCCAAAAGCAAGGTATACTATTTGTCGAAGAACACTTATAATAACAATTATTACATCTACTTCCGCAAGTATGGTTCATTCGAGGGTTGGAGTTATACCGACATAGATGGTCGCGAGACCATTGCCAAGTTGCACAAGGCGGTATCAGACTTGCACCTCGCGAAATATCCCTTCACCTCATTGGATGAGCAAAAGAAAAACCGTAACAGGTGGGTCCTGGAGGCTAAGTATGAGTCGGGTGCAGTGATATCTATGGTGGTATATCAGAGAGGCAATGCCACAGCAGAGGAAAAACGTATAGACGAGACTCTCACCAGTATATTTGACGGTCAGGTGAAAGTTATACCCGAGAGGGGCAGTGAGCACACGAAATATTCTTACAATTCTGAGTGTGAAGTGCAGCGCGAGATATACTATACCGCGGATGATATAGTGCATGGCGGCTGGGATGCCGAAGATGTAATGAAAGATTTTGGCGGCAAGAGATTCTGATGACAGTCCAACAGAATAAAGATCATGCCAGTACAGGTAAGTTGACCGACGCCTACCGCCGCTATCTGCGTTTGCAGCGCAACTACTCCGCCAATACCATAGATGCCTACCTGCTCGATGTGGATAAGTTGTTGACCTTCTTAGGTCATGAGGGAGTGGATGTGCTGCATGCGCAACTGTCCGATTTACAGCGGTTTTCGGCATCGCTCTCGGATATCGGCATTGGGGCTCGTTCGCAGTGTCGCATCCTCAGCGGGGTGCGCTCCTTCTATCATTATCTGCTCACCGACGGATACGTGGAGAGCGACCCAAGCGAACTGCTGGAGTCGCCCGAGTTGGGCACCCGTCTGCCTGAGGTGCTCACCACCTATGAGATAGATGCCATGGAGGGAGCCATAGACCTGTCTAAATGGGAGGGACATCGCAACCGTGCCATCATCGAAGTGCTGTTCTGCTGCGGACTGCGAGTGTCGGAACTAGTAACCCTCCGCCTCTCATGCCTCTACCGCGATGAACATTTCATACGTGTGACGGGCAAAGGCGATAAGGAAAGGCTGGTTCCCATCTCCGACAGCGCCCTGCATGAGATAGACCTGTGGATGCACTACCGCAATCAGATGGACATACGCAAGGGCGAAGAGGACTACCTCTTCCTAAACCGCCGTGGGGCACATCTCACACGCACCATGATACTTATCATGATAAAACGGCTGGCGCAGCAGGCGGGTATCAAGAAAAACATCAGTCCGCACACCTTCCGACATTCCTTCGCCACCTCACTGCTCGAGGGAGGTGCCGACCTCAGGGCCATACAGAGCATGCTGGGTCATGAACACATCAGCACCACAGAGATATACACCCACATAGACATGGCTGCACTAAGGCAGGAAGTACTTATGCACCACCCGCGAAATATACTATATCACAAGCCAAAATAGCCAAAAACATAAAAGTAGGGAGCAAACTATGTGAATAACTCTCTCTAATTCTTAAAAATGTAGAAAAATCTAACCTTTATTTGAAATAATGTGCTACTTTTGCACATTATTTTTATGAGAATATGGCAGAGATATCAAAACAGACCATAGACATAGACCAAATATTGGAACAGAAAATGGGTGCCAAGGCCAAAAAAGTGCCCGGGTTTGTGCGTCGTTGGCTGAAACGTATTATACACCAGGACGAGGTGAACGCATTCCTCTGGGAAAGCAGGGACAAGGAAGGCGTGGAATGGTTGGAAGCAACCATGAAATATCTTGATATAACTCTTGTAATAAAGGGCAAGGAGAACCTGCCTGACCCAGACGACGGACGCCTCTACACCTTCGTGAGCAATCACCCACTGGGTGGTGAGGATGGTGTGGCTCTCGGAGCCATTATCGGCAGACACTATGACGGACGCTTCCGCTATATGGTCAACGACCTGCTCATGAACCTACCCGGACTGGCACCCCTCTGTATACCAATCAACAAGACAGGCAGTCAGAACAGACAGTTTCCCGCTATGGTAGAGAAAGGCTTCAGGAGCGACAACCATATGCTCATGTTTCCTGCCGGTCTGTGCAGTCGCAAGATAAACGGACAGATACACGACCTGCCATGGTCGAAGACTTTTGTTACAAAAAGCGTGGAGACACATCGCGACGTGGTGCCCATACACTTTGGCGGACGCAACTCAAACCGCTTCTACCGCATAGCCAATATATGCAAGCGTCTCGGACTGAAGGTGAACATTGCCATGTTATACCTGGTAGACGAGATGTACAAGAACACACACAAGACATTTGAAGTGACCATAGGCAAACCCATACCCTGGCAAACCTTCGACCGCAGCAAGACACCACTGCAGTGGGCACAATATGTAGAAGATATCGTTTACAAACTATGATACAACAACCGATTATACCACCGGTAAGCAAAGAACTGCTGAAGAGCGAACTCACTCCGGAGAGACAGTTGCGAATGACCAACAAGAGTCATAACGAGATATACATCATCGACATACACAATGCTCCCAACGTGCTGCGCGAGATAGGCAGACAGCGTGAGGAGGCATTCCGCGCTGCCGGTGGTGGCACAGGCAAACCCCTCGACCTGGATGAGTTTGACCTGATGGACAACTGCTATAAGCAACTCATAGTATGGAACCCTGAGGAAGAGGAGATAATAGGTGGTTACCGCTACAAACTCGGAAACGAAGTAGACTTCGACGAGAAGGGGCAACCCATACTCGCCACTGGACACATGTTCCATTTCTCGGATAAGTTTATCCGCGATTACCTGCCGCAGACTATCGAACTGGCACGCTCGTATGTCACACTGCCATACCAGAGTTCGAAGATGGGCAGCAAGAGCCTCTTCGCACTCGACAACCTGTGGGATGGACTCGGAGCACTGACCGTCATCATGCCCAACGTGAAATACTTCTTCGGCAAGATGACCATGTACCCCTCGTACGTGCGCAAGGGACGTGACATGATACTCTATTTCCTGAAGAAGCATTTCAACGACCCCGAGAAACTGATAATACCCCTCAAACCGCTACGTATCGAGTCGGACCCCGTGGAACTGGCACACCTTTTCAGTGGCACGTCATTCCGCGAGGATTATATCATACTCAACCGCGAGATCAGGAAACTGGGGTACAACATACCGCCCCTGGTCAATGCCTATATGAGCCTCAGTCCTACCATGAAAATGTTTGGCACTGCCATCAACGATGGATTTGGCGATGTGGAAGAGACAGGCATACTCATAGCAGTGGACGAGATACTCGAGGACAAGCGGGTGAGGCATATAGATACTTTCATCTCCGAACATCCCGAGGCACTCCATATCACATCCGGAGCCAACAAAGTGATATATCCCGACCGTAAAGTTTGATTTCACGGCTTAACTATAATGATTGAGATAAAAGTAGTAAACACAGGGCAACAGCCATTGCCGGCTTACGCCACCACCGGCAGCGCAGGTATGGACTTGCGCGCCAATATCCCTGAGCCCATAGTGCTCCAGCCATTGCAGAGATGCCTCATCCCTACAGGTCTGCGCATAGCATTGCCCGTGGGCTATGAAGCCCAGATACGCCCACGCAGCGGACTGGCTCTCAAGCATGGTATCACCGTGCTCAACAGTCCTGGTACAATAGATGCCGACTACCGTGGCGAGGTGGGCGTGCTGCTCTGCAACCTCTCCGACACCCCCTTCACCGTCAATGCAGGCGAGAGGATAGCACAGATGGTGGTGGCGCGTCACGAACAGGTGGTGCTCGTGGCTACCAACACGCTCGATGCCACCGAGAGAGGAGAAGGAGGATACGGACATACAGGGATAGAATGAGTAAGGTGATGTCATATATCGTCAGACTGCGGCTCTCTGTGGCACTGGCAGTGATGTGTGTGGCGCTGCAAGTGCCGGCACAGCATACCTCCGTGCCCACCTCCGCTGATGACAACACCTTCTACCAATACCATTATCTCGAGGCCCTGCGACAGCAACAGGCAGGACATTATGATGCTGCCTTCGACCTGCTGAGCACCTGCCTGAGGATGAAACCCGATGCAGCGGAACTATACTATCTCCTGGCATCATACTACTCTGAGTTTGACAATAAGAAATGTCAGGAGTATATGCAACGGGCAGCCGCACTCGACCCCTCCGACCACCATTATCTGGAACGCCTGGGACAGTCGTACATACAAAACAGGGATGTGCAAAATGCCATAGATACCTACGAACGGCTGTATGAGGTGAACCGAAAGCGTACCGATGTGCTGCAGGTGCTGCTGCGCCTGTACGGTTACAACAGCGATTATGCCGGTGTGGTGCGCACCCTCGACCGCCTGGAGACCATAGAGGGCGATGGCGAGGAGATAGCACTGGGCAAGATGGCAGCCTACGCACAGATGGGAGATGAGAAAGCAGAATTTCAGGTGCTCAAATCACTGGCAGACCGACATCCCAATGACCTCAACTACCGCGTGATGATGGGCAACTGGCTGCTACGGCACGGACGGGAGAAAGAGGCGTACAAGATGTACAGACAGGTGCTGAAAATAGAACCCGACCATGTGGAGGCACACCTGTCACTCTACGACTACTACGGTGAGAAAGGCATGTACGACCAGCAGAGACTCACTGCTGAGCGCCTGTTGATGAATACCGCTACATCCACAGAGAACAAACTCACCCTGATGCGACAGATTATACAGTCCAACGAGAAGGCTCAGGGTGACAGCACACAGGTGCTCTCACTCTTCCAACAGGTGCTGGCATTGCCACAACCCAATGCCGATATGGCGGAACTCTGTGCAGCGTATATGGAACTGAAGAAGATGCCCAGTCAGGAGGTGGACTCTATGCTGTACCGCGTGCTGGAGATAGAACCCGACAACGCCCCTATGCGGCTGCACCTGATACAGAGGGTATGGGCCACAGGCAATTACGACAGGGTGAAGACACTATGCCTGCCAGCCCTGAAATATAACCCCGACGAGATGGCATTCTACTACTTCCTTGCCCTGGCTCATTACCAGCATGATGAACAGGACGAGGCACTCGATGCACTGCAAAGAGGAGTGAACCAGATAAATAGCGAGAGCAACTCGGCACTGGTGAGCGACTTCTATGCCATAATGGGTGATATACTGCATCAGAAAGGAAGAGACGACCAGGCATTCCAGGCATACGACAGTTGCCTGCAGTGGAAAGCCGACAATATATCGTGCCTGAACAACTATGCCTACTACCTCAGTCTGAAGGATAAAGACCTGGAACGCGCAGAGCAGATGAGTTACCGCACCATTCTGGCAGAGCCCGACAATGCCACCTATCTGGACACCTATGCCTGGGTGCTCTTCCGGCAGGGTAAGTATGCCGAGGCACGCGAATATATAGACCGCACCCTCGAGGCAGATACCATGCCATCTGCCACACTCTACGACCATGCCGGCGACATTTACTTCCATATAGGACAGACCGACCAGGCAGTGCAATACTGGCAGAGGGCACTCGACCAGGGTAGCGATGCACTCATAGAGGAGAAAATAAGAAAACGTAAATACATAGAGAGAAAATGAACATACTAAGACACTATAACACTTTCAGACATGTACTCACTGTGTGCCTCTTGGCTGCTTTGCTGGCAGCATGCGCCAGTAAGAAAAACCTCAACCAAGGCACTCTCGACAATAATGCCACTGCCACGGGCACCGAGATGCCCATGGAGAAGAGAAACAATGTGGTTAGAGACGTTATAGCACAGTCGGTCTATGCACGCAATATCGTGGCAAAGATGAAGTTCAGTGTGTCTATGGACGGACGTAACGTGTCTCTCGACGGAAAACTCCAGATGCGCCGCGACCAGGTGATAAGACTCCAACTGGCTCCCCTCGGACTGGTGGAAGTGGCACGCATAGAGTTTACACCCGACGAGGTGCTCTTCATGGACCGTGTGCACAAGGAGTACGTGCGCGAAAAATACAGTAGGGTGAGTTTCCTGCAGCGCAACGGACTTGACTTCTATTCCCTTCAGGCACTCTTCTGGAACCAACTCTTCGTGCCGGGAGAGAAACAGGTGGGCGAAATGCAGATAGACCATTTCAAGGCATTTGATGCCAACCCACGCGTGCTCTCACTCGCACGCGGACCACTGAAACTGTCATGGTACACCCAGAAGGGCTCTTCTGCCGAGGGCAGAATACTCAAGACCGAAGCGCTGTATGACGACAACAGCCACTCGCAACTATCGTGGCAATATAATGAGTTTAAAGCCCTCGGACAGAGACAGTTTCCTACACAGCACCAGATAGACGTGAAAACCAATGCCACGAAGAAGGAGAAACACGCCACGGTGTCGCTCCGACTGGACAAAATGAGTATGGACGATTCGTGGGAAGCGGAAACTAAAGTATCGCAGAAATACAAGAAGGTAGAACTCGATGACCTGCTGAAACAAATACTATGACCAACATGAAATATATAGTACTGATCATTTCCTTGCTGCTGCTACCACTCTCTGCCGATGCACAAAGCAGACGTGGCGGTAAGAAGAGTGTTGCCACCCAACAGACTGCCAGGGGCAAACAGTCAAAAACTCAGCAGAACAAAGGAACCAACAAAGGTCAGCAGAGGGGCAAGAAAAACGGTAAGAACAGTGGCAAGAACAAGGGCAAGGCACAGACCTATACCACTGCCGAGATACAGGGACTGCAGAGCCAGCGCAGTCAGATACAGAAAGAGATAAAGAACCAACAGGGCAAACTCTCTGCAAATCAGGCGGATGTAAAAAAACGCCTCGAACACCTCTTGGTTCTCAATAGCGAGATAGACGAGAAACAGAAAGACATAGACACCTACGAAAACGACATAAAACATCTTGATGGTAATATCTCGCTCTTGCAGGCTCAGGTGAAGTCGCTCACACAGCAACTCGAAGAGAGGAAACAGAAATATGTTCACTCAATGAGGTATATGGCACGTCACCGTACCATACAAGACAAACTTATGTTCGTGTTCAGTTCTAAGAGTCTCTCGCAGGCAGCACGCCGCTTGCGTTTCGTCAGGGAATATGCCAAGTATCAGAGGCTTCAGGGCGAACAGATACGTCAGAAACAGGAGGAACTGGGCGTGAAGAACCAACAGTTGCAAACCGCCAAGAAAGATAAGCACAGTCTGCTCAGCAAAGGTAAACAGGCACAGCGTGACTTGCAGAATAAACAGAATGAACAGCAACAGGCAGTCGACGGACTGCGCCGTGAACAGAAGACCATACAGGCAGTAATCAACGAACAGCAGCAGAAGAATGCCAAAATCAACGCCGAGATTGACCGTCTGGTGGCTATCGAGGTGGAGAAAGCCCGCAAACGGGCTGAGGCAGAGGCACGGGCTGCCGCAGAGGCACGGCGCAAGGCTGAGGCAGAGGCTAAGCGGTTGCGCGAGGAACGGGCACGCAAGAAGGCTGAGGCAGAGCGCCAACGACGCGAGGAGGCACGGCGTATAGCCGAGGCTAAGGCGCGTGAGGCACGACTGAAGGCAGAGGCTGATGCCAGGGCTCGTGAGGCCCGCGAGGCAGAGAGACGGGCAGAGGCGGAGAGAAAACGGTTGGCTGAGGCTGAAGCCAGGGCACGTGAGAGAGAAGAACGGGCAGAGGCACAGCGCCTGGCAGCACAGCGCCTGGCAGCAGAACAGGAGGAGGCTCGCAGAAAGGCAGAGGTGGAACGGGCACGACAGGAGGCAAGAGAAGCCGAGGCTGCCCGACAGGCTGCTGAGAGAAAAGCAGCCACCGATGAACAGCGACGACAGCGTGAGATGGCTGCCGCGGAAGCAGAAGAGGAGGCTGAGGCACCAGTGGCTAAAGTCTCTACTGTGGACAGGAAGATGAGCGGCAGTTTCGAAAGCAACAAGGGTCGTCTGCCTATGCCCGCTTCAGGCAGGATAGTAAGTCACTTCGGACAGTATAACGTGGAGGGACTGACCAATGTGAAACTCGACAATAAAGGTATCAATATCCTATGCCAGCCTGGAGCCGCCGTGCGTAGCATATACGATGGCGAGGTGAGCGCGGTGGTGAATGTGGCAGGACAGATGGTGGTGATGGTGCGTCACGGCAGTTACATAAGCGTGTACTGCAACCTCAAGAGCGTAAGCGTGAGAAAGGGTCAGAACGTGAGTGCACGTCAAACCCTTGGCACCGTGGGCCAAGACAATATCCTGCAGTTCCAGTTGCGCAAGGAAACAGCAAAACTCAACCCTGAACAGTGGTTGGGACGCTGACCAGACACAGTTGGTCGAGCAATTTGAAATAAGTATCTAAAGCGTCGCTTATCTCATTGGTGAGTATGTACTCATCGGCTGTGTGTGAACGTGCCGACTCGCCCGGTCCCATCTTCATGGATGTGAAGGGCATGAGAGCCTGGTCGCTGAGTGTGGGCGACCCGAATGGCTTCTTGCCTATGGCTATGCACCGCTGCACCAGCGGATGGTCCATGCTGATGTGTGAAGACTGCAGACGGGTGCTGCGTGCTGCCACATCACTCTTGAGATGCTGGCTGATAAACTGTAGCACCTCCTTGTTGGTGTAGCACTCGTTGGTGCGCACGTCAACAACCATGCTGCACTTGTCGGGCACCACGTTGTGCTGAGTGCCAGCCGATATCATGGTGACATTCATCATCGTCCTGCCCAGCAATTCACTCTCGCGCTCAAACTGGTAGTCGTGCAACCACCTCAGGTCATCAAGGGCTTCATAAATGGCATTCACACCCTCGCACCGTGCCGCATGTCCCGAACGGCCATGAGAGGTGATATCGAGCACCATCAGTCCGCGCTCTGCCACCGCAGGTTGCATGCCTGTGGGCTCACCCACCAAAGCCAGGTCTATCTTGGGCAGTTCAGAGAGTACGCGCCGTATGCCATTCTCACCCGACACCTCCTCCTCAGCCGAAGCGAGAAAGAGCAGGTTGTAGGGCTGTATGGTAGCCGACAGACGGTGGAAGGTGAACAACAGAGACACCAGACCGCCACCACAGTCATTGCTCCCCAGGCCATAAAGTATGCCTCCGTCTATTGTCGGCTCGTAAGGGTTGCGTGTCCACGACGCCACCGGGCGAACAGTGTCTATGTGAGCATTGAGCAACAGCGTGGGTTTGGAGGTGTCTATGGGCCATGCCTCACTCCAGATATTATTCGCACAGCGGTGCACGGGCTTATGCCACTCATTGATCGTGGCAGCCATTATGTCTGCGGCAGCACTCTCATCGCGACTCACTGAGGGCGTGGCGATAAGTTTGGAAAGCAATTGTACGGCTTGTTCGGTATACATATCGTTTGTCATGATGCAAAAGTAGGGCTTTTTCATAAATTACGCTGCGTTTATTCCAAGAAAGATTTGTTGGGTACAAGTTTTTCCCTACAGATGCTGTTACCTACTGGTATCATATCCGATGAACCCACCTTGACTGTTAAACTTCAGTTCCATGCTGTTTGAGAGCTCGATGTTCTTTACATTATGTGAAAAAAGAATAGTAGAAGGACTAATATAAGTTTCACTTTGCCGCCAAATCCAACAGTATTTATTGTCTTTTGGGGATAAAGTTTGTATTTTTTCTTTGCTAATCTGACAATTATTATTATCTTTGCAGCATCAGAATTATTATATAGCAATATGGAGCAAGTACAAGATATCCTGATAGGCAGGGAAACTGAAATAAATTTATTTTTATATTTGACTTTTTAATATTGCTATGCAGTAATTTTCCATAAATTACGCTGCGTTTCGGGCATGTAAAAATAAAAAACTTCGTCATTTATTTTGCATTCCACTCAACTTGCAGTAACTTTGCAGTTGTTGCAAACAAAAATATTATAGAGACATGCAGACCAAGAGTCATTTTTCGGTGCTCATACACAAACAGGCGGCCAAGTATGGGTCGCGCCCTGCCATAACTTACCGCGAATTTGGTTCCACGAAATGGAAGACCCTCACATGGAACTATTTCTCGCAACGTGTGCAACAGGTGAGCAATGCCCTGCTCAACCTGAACGTTGAGATACAGGAGAACATAGGTGTGTTCTCACAGAACGCCGCTCATAGCCTGTTTACCGACTTTGGCGCATACGGCATACGAGCCGTCACGATACCCTTCTATGCCACGAGCAGTGAACAGCAGATACAGTACATGATAGACGATGCTCAGGTGCGTCTGCTCTTCGTGGGCGAACAGGAACAGTATGACAAGGCACGCCGTATCTTCTCTCTCTGCCCCACGCTGGAGCGTGTGATAATATTCGACAGCAATGTGAAGATTGCACCCGAGGATGCCAATGCCATCTATTTCGATGACTTCCTGAAACTCGGCAATGGCAATCCACGTCAGGCAGAGGTGGAACAGCGACAAGCCAGTGCCACCGATGATGATATCTGCAATATACTATACACCTCGGGAACTACAGGCGACAGCAAGGGTGTGATACTCACTCACGGACAGTATCGTGCTGCCATGAAAGCCAACGCAGCCACCGTGCCAGTGAACGAGAACGACAGGGTGATGAACTTCTTGCCCTACACACATATCTTCGAGCGCGGGTGGACATACCTGTGTATCACCGTGGGAGCACGACTCATAGTCAATACCTATCCTAAGGAGATACAAGAGACACTGCGCGAGACTCACCCCACCTGCATGTGCTCTGTGCCACGCTTCTGGGAGAAAGTGTATGCCGGGGTGCAGGCAAAGATAGACGAGGCAAGCGGAGCCAAGCGGGCTCTCTTCAAAAGTGCCCTGCGCTGCGGACGTAAGCACAATGTGGAGTATCTGGCACGTGGGAAACGCCCGCCGCTCAATGTCAGCCTGAAATATCAGTTCTTCAACAAGATGGTATTCTCTCTGATACGTAAGGAACTGGGATTGGAGAATGCCCACTTCTTCCCCACGGCTGGTGCAACGGTAAACCCGAAGGTGGAGGAGTTCGTACATTCAATCGGCATAAACATGGTGGTGGGCTACGGACTCACCGAGAGTCTGGCTACCGTCACCCACGACCGCTTCGACCAGCCTTACACCATCGGCAGTGTGGGCAGACCGATAGAGGGTATAGAGATAAAGATAGGCGAGAATGACGAGGTGCTGCTCAAGGGCCCGACCATTACCTGTGGCTACTACAAACGCCCTGCACTGGATGCTATGGCATTTGATGAAGAGGGCTTCTTCCACACCGGCGATGCAGGATTTATACTCAATGGCGAACTGTTCCTCAAGGAACGTATCAAAGACCTGTTCAAGACGAGCAACGGCAAGTATATAGCACCGCAGATGATAGAGTCTAAACTGCTGGTGGATAAGTATATAGAACAGGTGGCAGTGATAGCCGATGAGCGTAAGTTCGTGTCGGCACTCATCATACCCAACTACGAGTTGATAGAGGCATACGCCAAGAGCCATGATATAGCATACGCCAGTCGTGAGGAATTATGCGCCAATCCGCGTATATACAAGATGCTCGCCAACCGTATAGAGACGCTGCAACAGTCGCTTGCCAGTTACGAAAAGGTGAAACGCTTCACCGTGCTGCCTAAACCCTTCAGTATGGAGAATGGCGAACTGACCAATACACTGAAGATCAAGCGGGGTGTGCTCATTAAAAACTATGCTTCTGAAATAGAAGAAATGTACAAGGAATAATCAGAATATATGATAACCAGCGACCAACTGAAGGATGTGCAGGAAAGAGCAGATGCGCTGTACCGCTATCTGGACATCGACCGCAAGAAAATAGAATACGAGGAGGAAGACCTTCGCACTCAGGCACCCGACTTCTGGGACGACCCCAAACGGGCGCAGGAGCAGATGAAGAAAGTGAAGGATATAGAGAAATGGCTCAAGGGATATCAGGAGGTGCGCGACAGGGCAGATGAACTGCAACTGGCCTTCGACTTCTTTCACGATGAGATGGTGACGGAAGAGGAGGTGGACCGCGACTACCAGTTGGCCATAGAAAGCATAGAGAAACTGGAACTGAAGAATATGCTGCGCCAGAAAGAAGACCCCATGGACTGCGTACTCAAGATAAACAGCGGAGCAGGCGGCACAGAGAGTCAGGACTGGGCGCAGATGCTCATGCGTATGTATATGCGCTGGGCGGAGGCTCACGGACATCGCGTCACTATAAGCAACCTGCAAGAGGGCGACGAGGCAGGCATCAAGAGTGTCACCATGGAAATAGAGGGTGGCGAATATGCATACGGATATCTGAAAAGTGAGAGCGGTGTGCACCGCCTGGTACGTGTGTCGCCCTTCAATGCACAGGGAAAACGCATGACGAGTTTCGCCTCAGTCTTCGTGTCGCCACTCGTCGATGATACCATAGAGGTGTATGTAGACCCCTCACGCGTGTCGTGGGACACCTTCAGAAGCAGTGGTGCCGGAGGACAGAACGTGAACAAGGTGGAGACAGGCGTGCGCCTGAGATACCAGTATCAGGACCCCGACACCGGCGAGGAGGAAGAGATACTCATCGAGAATACAGAGAGCAGGAAACAGTTGGAAAACCGCAACAATGCTATGCGTCTGCTGAAGTCGCAACTATATGACCGTGCCATGAAGAAACGCCTGGAGGCTCAGGCAAAGATCGAGGCTGGCAAGAAGAAGATAGAATGGGGCTCGCAGATACGTAGTTATGTGTTTGACGACCGTAGGGTGAAGGACCACCGCACTAACTATCAGACTACGGATGTAGACAGGGTGATGAACGGTGATATAGACGATTTCATCAAGGCCTATCTCATGGAGTTTCCTGTGAGTGAAGAATAACTAAGATAAAAACTAAAATATCATGAGCAACAAAAACAAACAAGGTCGCGCTCGTGCGGCTGCCCGCCAGGAAAAGAAGGCAGGCAATGTAGTGAAATGGATATTCGGCGTGCTGGTAGTGCTTGCCATAGCCTTTGCCGTATACGCCATCAGCCTCGTTTCGTGATGAGCGGACTGGAGATAGAACGTAAGTTCCTGGTCAGGCACGACAGGGACTTCCGCTCGCAGGCCTCTTCCTGCAGTCGTATACGTCAGGGCTACATGGGAGCGCGTACTGCCACTGTGCGCGTACGTACTCGTGATGACAAGGCATACCTCACCATCAAGGGTCCCTCTGTCAATGGAGGCATGACGCGCTATGAGTTTGAGAAAGAGATAACTTTGGACGAGGCGGAGCACCTGTTTGCACTCTGCGAGTCGGGCATGATAGACAAGGAGCGCTATCTGGTGCCTGTGGGTGAGCATGTGTTTGAGGTGGACGTGTTTCACGGTGACAACGAGGGCCTGATTATCGCCGAGGTGGAGTTGGGTAGTGAGGATGAGCCGTATGAGCGTCCCGACTTCCTGGGTCCCGAGGTCACTGGCGACCGTCATTTCTACAATTCTCACCTGCGTCACAACCCTTATTACCTTTGGCGCGACAAACTGCCAGAGCAATACCGATAGCCAGTCCGAGGGTGGCACCGGTGGAGTTGGCTGCGAAGTCGAGCCACTCACCACTGCGTCTGCCCCCCGTACAGTAGGCTTGCAGCAGTTCTATGACACCGCTCATGGCTATCGGTGCCAGCCATGTCCATAGTGCCATGCAGAGGTAGTTGATGCGTCGGTGTCTGCGTACATATTCCACACACATCACTGTACAAGTGCCCATATACATCACTATGTGTGTCCACTTGTCCATATATGCCACATTGTCGAGTGGAGTGGAGGGTGGTGTGCAGAAACATAGTATCCAGATGGTCACTACACACAGACAAGAGAGAGGGTAGTGACGCAGTATTTGTAACGCTTTCTTCATTATTTCCCTTTTTTCGTTGCAAAGGTATAGCAATTTTTGTAATTTTGCAATAATAAATTACTTCTATACTATTATGTCGAAACAGGAGAGAGTAAACTTCAACAGCAAGTTGGGTATGATACTTGCCACCGCAGGCAGTGCTGTGGGACTGGGTAATGTGTGGCGGTTCCCTTATATGGCTGGTGAGAACGGCGGTGCTGCCTTCATTATAATCTACATAGCCTGCGTGCTGCTTCTTGGTATACCGTGCATGATGAATGAATTTATCATTGGTCGCCACGGTGCCTCCAATACCGCCCGTGCCTATACCACTCTGGCTCGGGGCAGTGCATGGAAATGGATTGGTTTTCTGGCTGTGCTCACGGGCTTTCTCATCACCGGCTACTATTCCGTGGTGTCGGGCTGGTGCCTGCAGTATGTCTTTGGCACTGCCGTGGGTCAGATGCACGGCGGACCGGATTATTTCTCGCAGTATTTCTCCGACTTCTCTGCCAACCCTTGGCAACCCATACTGTGGGCGGCAGCCTTTCTGGTCATCACCCACCTAGTGGTGTCGCGCGGTGTGGAGAAAGGCATCGAGCGTGTGTCCAAGATGCTTATGCCCACGCTATTCATCCTGCTTCTCATTGTGATGATTTCCTCTTGTCTGCTTCCCGGTGCAGGCAAAGGCGTATCCTTCCTGCTCAATCCCGACTTCAGCAAGATTACCCCCGAGGTGTTTCTCGCTGCCCTCGGTCAGGCGTTCTATTCTCTCAGCATAGGTATGGGTTGTGTGTGCACGTATGCCTCTTATTTCAAGCGCAGCACGCCGTTGCTGGCCACTGCGGTGCAGATCAGCGTGATAGACTGTGTGGTGGCAGTGCTTGCCGGGCTGGTCATCTTCCCCGCAGCCTTCTCCGTGGGCATCAGTCCTGACTCCGGACCCTCCTTAGTGTTTATCACCTTGCCCAATGTGTTCGAACAGGCATTCTCTGGCGTGCCTTTGTTGGGCACTTTCATGGCCCTGCTTTTCTATCTCCTGCTGTCGTTGGCAGCGCTCACCTCACTCATCTCTTTGCATGAGGTGAGTACCGCTTTCCTGCACGAGGAGTTGCATGTGTCGCGCAATCGTGCTGCTGCCATGGTCACAGGTGCCTGCATAGTCATTGGTGCTCTCTGCTCACTCTCGTTGGGTGCGTGGGAAGGACTGCATATAGGCGACTCCTCGCTCTTCGACCTCTTCGACTTCGTCACAGGCCAGGTGTTCCTGCCCATCGGCGGTTTGCTCACGTGTGTCTTTGTGGGTTGGTATCTGCCCAAACGGTTGGTGCGTGATGAATATACCAACGGCGGCACCCTTCGTGGCGCGTTGTTTGCCGTCTATCTCTTCCTCGTGCGCTGGGTTTGTCCCCTGGGTATCCTTGTCATCTTCCTTCATCAGTTGAAACTGTTTTAAATCTTTTCCGACATGCAGAGAGCGAATTTCGGTAGCAGGTTGGGCATGATATTGGCCACTGCCGGCAGTGCCGTGGGGCTGGGCAATATATGGCGTTTTCCATATACCGCCGGCGAGAACGGTGGTGCTGCCTTCATACTTATCAACCTGGCATTTGTGTTTCTAATAGGTGTGCCTGCCATGGTGGCAGAGTTTGTGGTGGGACGTAGTGCCCGAACCAATGCTGCCAGGGCTTATCGTACCTCCGGAGGTAGTAGTGTGTGGACTGTGACAGGCTACATAGGCATACTGGCATCCACCATCATCCTTGGTTTCTATTCGGTGGTGGCAGGTTGGTGCTTGCAGTATCTCTATGCATCCATAGTGGGCGATGTGACAGGAGACAGTGCGTATGTGGCACGCTATTTCAGCGAGTTCAGCAGCAAGCCTTTCCTACCCATCTGTTGGGCACTCTTGTTCCTCTTCCTCACCCATCTGGTGGTACGTCGTGGAGTGCGCCATGGCATAGAGCGTGCAGCGAAGTTGATGATGCCCGCCCTCTTTGTGCTGCTCTTGATACTTGTCATAGCCTCATGCAGCCTTCCCGGTGCTTCCGAGGGCATTACATTCCTTTTTCACCCCGATTTCAGCAAAGTGACTACCACCACCCTTTTCGAGGCCATGGGTCAGGCATTCTTCTCACTCAGTCTGGGTTGCTGTTGTCTGTGCACCTATGCCTCCTACTTCTCTCGCAAGGAGCGTCTGGTGCGCTCCGCCGCGCAAGTGGCTATCATCGACGCCTTAGTGGCCATTCTGGCAGGTCTGATGATATTCCCCGCCGCCTTTGCCGTGGGTGTGCAGCCCGATTCCGGTCCGTCGCTTGTTTTCATCACCCTGCCCAACGTGTTTCACCAGGCATTCTCGTCAGTGCCGGTAGTGGGTCATGTCATCAGCATACTCTTCTACGCACTGCTCACCCTGGCGGCACTCACCTCTACCATCTCCATGCATGAGATAGGAACAGCCTTCGTGCATGAGGAGTTTAAGACTACTCGAGGTAAAGGCGCATGGATCATCACCGGTGTGTGTGCCGTGATAGGTGTGCTCTCCTCGCTGTCCATGGGCGCAGTAGATGGACTCACCGTTGGTGGTAAGAACCTGTTGGACTTCTTCGACGACTTCACCTCGCAGATACTATTGCCAGTAGGTGGTATGCTCACCTGTCTGTATGTGGGCTGGCGTATGCCAAAGAAAGTGGTGCGCAATGAACTGACCAACGATGGCACGCTGCATGGACGCTTCTATGGCATATTCCTCGTGGCAGTACGCTATGTGTGCCCCTCCTTCATCCTCATCATCTTCCTGCACCAGTCGGGTCTGATATAATGAAGAAAACATGTGGCTGAAGGAGTTTTTCTATTTCAACAAGTCCGACCGCCGTGTACTGCTGGTGCTCGGCGCGGTGCTTGTCATACTCTTCGGCACCATCTACATCGTGGGCACAGGCTATACCGAGACATCGGTCACCGCTGCCGACTCGCTGGCAGTGGCCCCCGTGCCTTACGACACCACGCGTCGTGCTTATCGGCAAAACCGCCAGCGCTACTATCCTCCGCGCACATACTATGTGGAGGGTAGGAGAGTGGTGCTCTCCACCTTCGACCCCAACACCGCCGACAGCACCCAACTCCTTGAGCTGGGCCTGCAGCCGTGGCAGGTGCGCAACATATACAAGTATCGCGCCAAGGGTGGCGTGTATCGCACACCCGACGACTTCGGTCGTCTGTATGGTCTCACGGTGAAACAGTTTCGTGAGTTGCGCCCGTACATTCATATCTCCGAAGAGTATCAGCCGGCGAGCACCCTCCTGCCCGAACGTCAGGTGCGCGACACTTTGAAATATCCCGTGAAGATGGCTGAGGGCACGATGCTGTCGCTCAATGATGCCGACACCACCGCCCTGCGCCGTGTGCCGGGCATAGGCAGTGCACTGGCTCAGCGCATAGTGAGATACAGGGAGCAGTTGGGCGGCTATTATTCGGTCAGCCAACTGCTTGAGATTGACAATTTCCCGCAGTCGTCGCTTTCTTTCTTCACTCTTGGCACTCCCTCCCTCCGCCGCATCAACCTCAACCGCAGCAGTGTGGCTAAGTTGAAAGCCCATCCTTACATCTCCTTCATCCAGGCCCGTGCCATACGCGACTACATCAACCAGAAGGGTGCCCCTCTCGACTCCCTCGGCGAACTGTCCCTCTCCCGCGAGTTCACCCCCGACCAGATAGCGCGCCTCAGACCGTATGTGGAGTATTGAAACTAACAGAAGTATATCATTTTAGACAAAATATTTGGAAGTTTGACAAAAATGATATATTTTTGCAGCCAAATCATAGGGCTTATGACAGCGACAGAGACGATATTGAACTATGCAAACATACAAGGAAGGACTTTCCATCGGAAAGACCTTTTGCTAGATATTGCCAGTCGGAAAGTGGATATCAAGGTAGAGGCCATAAATTTACAAATCAATCGTCTTATTGCCTCTGGCATGCTACGTCGAATAGGATACGGGGAATATGAACTTACCGATAAAAGTTTGCCAGAGTTTGTCTATCGGCCATCAGAAGCTGAGAAAGAAATATTTAGCAAACTCAAACGGCAATTCCCATTTCTCGATTTCTGTATCTGGAGTCCGATGGTGCTGTCTTCATTCATGCTTCATGTTCCGAATATTGGCTATACCCTTGTTGATGTCGAGAAGGACGGTATGGAATCTGTTTTCAATTTCTTACGGAGAATGAACCTAAACAGGAACATCTTAATTTCGCCTTCGCTCATGGACTGCGACCGTTATTTGACGGGCACCGATGCTATTGTCGTACGCCAGTTGATAGGCCAGTCTCCGTTGACAGAAGTGGATGGTTGTACCGTACCACGTATTGAAAAAATCTTGGTTGATGCCATAGGTGACAATGAGTTGTTTTTTGCTAGTGGCTCAGAAATATACAATATATTTGAATACACTCGGGAGAGGAATCATGTCAACATGAGTAAGCTGATGAGATATGCCTCTCGTCGTAACCGTAAAACAAAGGTAGAAAAAATCATAAACAGCATAGAAAATGATTAATCCAAAAAGCCGATCCCTTGAATGGATAACGGAGGTTGCGCAAAAGATGGGCGTTCACGACAAGTCATTAATTGAGAAAACCATTCGGGCTTTCTCGCTGTTAGAGGCTTTAGTCCGTTCAGACTGTCCTTTCCTTTTCAAAGGTGGTAGCTCCCTGATGCTTCACCTGAATACCAGCAAACGTTTGTCCATAGATATAGATATTATTTGTCCGCCAGGTACCGTAATAGAGGATTATCTCGCCAAATATGCCGATGAATATGGCTTTAGTAAGGTGGAACTGGTAGAACGCATATCGCGCACAGATGTTCCAAAAAAGCATGCCAAGTTCTTCTACGAGGTGAGCTATCCTGGCAATGGCGGTCAGGACAAGATCTTACTCGATGTCCTCTTCGAGGAAACACACTATTCCAAAGTTGTTTCTCTGCCCATCCAAAGCCCACTACTTCTTACCGAGGAGCCTCTTGTTATGGTAAAACTCCCAAGTCACGAAGACTTGCTTGGTGATAAACTAACAGCTTTTGCTCCTCACACTACTGGCATTCCATTCTTTAAGGGCGAGAAGAAGTGTACAATGGAGATCATCAAACAACTCTTTGATGTTGCATCTTTGTTTGACATCACAGACGATATCTCTGTCACAAGGAACACCTTCACGAAGCTAGCTGCCATTGAATTAGAGTATCGTCACTTACAGAAAGACAACATCCAGCAGGTTATCGATGATATCTACCATACCGCCCTGTGCATTAGTATGCGTGGTGTAGAGAATCCTGACGAATTCAAACTGTTGCAAGATGGCATCATCCGTATTGGAAACTTCATTCACAGTGAGAAATATACCCTCGACTCTGCTATCATCAATGCCGCCAAAGCCGCTTATCTCTGTAAACTTTTGGAATATGGTATTAATGAGGTGCATCATTATGACCCAACCAAATTAGATGAATTGGTAGCGCAAACCGTTAATCAGCCGTTTCCTACAAAGTTAAACAAACTAAAGAAGACCCATCCAGAGGCTTTCTTCTATTGGAATGAAATACAGTCAATGTTATAAGTAATAATCATCGAGCCCCACACTTTGGAACTCCTAAGAAGGCTCATGACAGAGCCTTCGCTCATGGAAACACGCCTCGTAGGAGGTACTGCAACGCTATAATCCCCCAAATTTGCCATTTTTTGGCATATCTGTTGACGGAGAGGGCGAGAGTCTCTTACTCAGTTTCAAAGCCCACAACGGACTGGATCTGTCTGGCTCCCGGTGTCAATATCATCGAGGTAAAGAGAGACGGCATATCCGCCGAACAATACAAGGTGGTGGTGAGATGACCTCTGGTCATCCCACCACTTCCATCTTGTATATCTTCACGCCGTTTATCTTTCCGGCGATATACGCGGGGAATACAGTATCTTGGTGCGACACATTGTCTAAGTAAAGAGGTTCGTTTTGGAGCAGGAGGTGACAGGTGAAGGTATCGCCGACGGTCAGTTTGGCATTCTCGACTTCGTGTACTGTAAACCGGCCTTCGCCTAGGTGTTCCACCACGACACGTCGGTCGGGCAACCAGGTGATACAGAGTTGCTGTCCGATGGACAGGTCCTCCGGCGTCACCTTGTTGTTGGCCAATATCATGCTTTGCACCCCTTGTTCCCCCTGTATTGTTTCGATGAATGAGCGGTAGTTGTTGAAGCCCAGGTAGCGTGCAAGCACATCGTGTGTGTGACGGCGTGTCTGCACCTGTTCCTTCTTCAGGTATCCCCATATACGTTTCAGCGTGGTGGGCGACAGATATTCGCCTGTGGCTTCCTGAATCAGTTGGCTCAGGTCATTGAAGTCGTGCGATGTCTCGGGTGAAAAGCCGGCCTTTTGTCCCACCTTCTGTTTTAATAGTTCTTGCTCCATACTCCTCGTTTTATTGGCGAAGATAGTGCAAAGTGAGAGAAGAACAAAATAAATTCATAGATTTTTTTTGCTAAGGTGGCCGTTCAGCCGCCGTTCCGACGGATATTCCGTTCAGACTTAGTTCAGGAGGATATAACGTTCAGGCGGATATGCTATCCGCCTGTACTAAGTCACGGATATGTTATCCGTTGAAATAATTTCATAACATCTTTTTCATAGAGGATTGCAAATCCTCAAACTCCATGCGTCAGGTTCGTAAATCCTGACGAACAGTGGTTACCTCCGTGCTCTCAGTGCCTCTGTGGTGAAAAAGACGGGTTACATCCCCCAGACAGTGATGGTGCGGGTGGCGTACTGGCGCTTCTCGTGCCAGATGCGCTCATCCCAGCTGCGGGTCTGGGAGCGGTCGAAGATGATGAGGTGACCCTCGTCTACTGCGCCCACCAGGTCCATGTACTCCGAGGTCTGCTGCAGGCCGCGCTCTATCGTGGGCTCCAGGGCGCCGCGCAGAATCTTCAACTCCAGCACTATACGCTGCACCGGACCGCCGTAGTGGTCAGTCAGCGGCTTGCGTATCAGCAGGTCGGTGCGCTTGCGGCCGATGCCGTACTCACGGTCTATGTACCCGCCGCCGTTGACTATGCGCTGCAGGAAAGCCTGGAGCAGCAGCTGCGGACCCGCCTCAGCGTAGTCGAAGCGCGCTATCCATGAGTCGGCGTTCTGGCGGAAGAACTGCTGGAAGTCCAGTAGCAGTTTTTCCATGTCTATGCTGCCGTCCTCGTTCTCATACCACTGCGGCTCCTGAGTGAGCGACGACTGGTCGCTCCACGTCAGTTCACGCGGTATGATCTCTCGGTATATGCCATTGGCAATGCGGCGTGGTTTGCCGCGTTCCATCTTTATCAGTCCCATGTCCACCACATACTGCAGGTCGTCGGAGGGGATGTTCTCGTCGTTGATATCCATATCGCCCGAAATCATCGGCTCAATCACCCGCTTCACCCTTGGTTCACGCAGCTTGTCTATCAGTATGTCGATATGTGTGTCGCGGCGGTAGATGATGTGCTCCTGGGCGCGGTATATCATCTCGGGGATTATGCGCACGGAGCGGTCGCGGTTCTCCTTCATGCTCCATGTCACCTCGCGTCCCAGCGCGTTCACCAGCCACGGCTGTCCTTCGGTAGCCTCCCATATCATCGGGAAGCACGCCTCGTCGAACACCTGTCCCGTCTCCTCCGTGTGCTGCATGTACAGCTCGTGTATCTCCTCGCGGGAGAAGTTACCCAGGCGCAGCGATTCGGCTTTGATGTTGAATGCCGAGCCGCCGGTCACTATGTCCTGGTTGGAGAGCACGATACGGTAGTCGCGCACGCCGCACAGCACGATGCTCTGCGGGAAGGCCTTTGGGCGGTCTGTGTATCCGGCACGTATCTGACGCAGCACGCTCACCAGACTGTCGCCCACCAGCGCGTCTATCTCGTCGATGAAGAGTACAAGGGGTTTGGGCAGAGCCTCAGACAAACGACGCAGGTATGCCGTAAGCATGCTGTCCTTACCAACGTTCTGAACACTATTGCGAACAGCAAAGGGCACTTCGCTCTTCACAATACTTCTCGCTTGTTCAGCTATCATGTCAACGGCAGACTTCACCACGCTCTGTACATCATTGCGCGAAGCCTGACCACCCTCCACGTTGGCATATACGCAGATGTAGTCGTCGTGCGCGTTGAGGTAGTCGCGCAGGGCCAGCAGGCACGAGGTCTTGCCCGTCTGACGCGGGGCATGGAGCACGAAATAGCGTTTCTGGCGTATTAACGTCAGAATGTCATCTAAGTCGAACCGTTTTAGTGGGTTGATGGTGTAGTTGTCCTCAGGTATGTTTGGTCCTGCTGTATTGAAGAATCTTTCCATAGTCAGTGCTCTTTGGCTGCGAAGATAATGATTTTTTTTCATACGCACAAAAAAAACAGATTTCCGTTCTGTTATTTCACCACTGGGGCACTGAGAGCACGGAGACATGAAAAGTGGTTGGAAGATTGTTTGTCACCCCGCCCCTGACCCCGCCCCTGGGGCGTGGAGCCCCCAAAAAGGACAAAAAAGGACAGCAAAAAATTTTGGCAAATAAAACATATTTTTTTATATTTGCAGTCGAAGACGTAATGTTCTGTCAGGGAGTCGTCCCTGTGTGGGCACACGCTTCTGATGGACTTTTGGCGTAACCATTTGTTTGTCAATACTTTGTCGGTAAAATGAGCGTTATGCTTTCTGTTCAATAGAAACCTAGGAAATTTCTACACAACATCAAGAAAAGCATGCCACATCACACCACACCTATATGGCGTGGCCTGTTGTTGTAGCATCTGATGTTGAAGGTTTTCCTAGGACCACTATTGGACGATGCTGGCACACAGTGCCACGCTTTTTGCGTATCTATTTGACAAAGCTTTCTATTGGCACACGGGGAGAGCCTATTGGTAGTTTTTACACAAACATAAACAATACTCATGATTAATAGTGAAGTAAAAGAGATGGAATTGCAATTACATGAACAATATGCCATCAATAATAACTCAAATCTAAACAGTATAATAGTGCTAATTGTTGCATTATTAAGCGTATTTTATGGCTTTGGATATGTTTATATTCATTCAAACATATTTTTTTCTAGTAATTCACTTGTAAAGAGCAACGATATGTATTGTTTAGATGAACTTATATTAACAACAATTGCAACAATCGTTATCATATACATAATCAGATATATATGCCTTTATCAAGGTTGCCATCAGCGACTTGAGCAATTTATTATCTATTCCATAAGATGCAAATATTATCGAACCGATCCGATATACCTGTCGCATAGAGTCTTTCCTAAGAACTATCATCCGTTTAAGAAATTAAAAAACAATAATGAGGTTGATTTAGATGAAGTGACTTGAACTAAAAAAACTTGACACATTTTGAGGTCTAAAGAGAATGAAAAT
>CAMHPC010000003.1 GCA_946186945.1 uncultured Prevotella sp. | reverse complement strand
CCCAGCCTACGTTCCAGCCTTCCACCAGCACCTGGTCCAGTCCGTTCTTGGCAGCGAAGTCGATGTAGCGTCGCACCTTCTCGTTGTTTGCCCCATGTGTGCCATTGGGTTTCACGGTGTTCCAGTCTGTCTTGTCCAGTTGCACGGACGGGTATTCATCGGTATAATGCCATGTGCTCTTGCCCACGATCATCTCCCACCACACGCCACAGTATTTTGTGGGGTGTATCCAACTGGTGTCGTCCAGTGCGCAGGGCTCGTTGAGGTTGAGGATAAGGTTTGACGACAGCATCTCGCGGGCGTCATCGCTCACCAGCACGGTGCGCCAGGGGGTGATGCACGGTGTCTGCATACAGCCCTTCAGACCCGTGGCATCGGGGGTGAGCCACGACTCAAACACCATGTTACGGTCGTCCAGGTTGAGGTGCATGGTGGCATAGTTCACACAGGCTGCTTCGTGCAGGTTGATATACAGTCCGTCGGCAGATTTCATCTGCAGCGAGGTCTGCACACCTGTCGGCGAGAATGGTGTCTGCGAGGCATTGCCCCATACTATGCTCTTGTCCATGAGCGAGCGTATCTCGCTGAGTTTTGAGGTCACAGTGGGATACTCCTGGGTGTCATAGTCGCCTGGTATCCACCACGCGGTATGGTCGCCTGCCATGGCAAACTGCGTACGCTCTTCCTTGATGAGGAAATAGTTGAGCGAGTCTTGCTGTGGAAACTCATAGCGCAGTCCGATACCCTCGTCATAAACACGGAAGCGCAGCGTGATTTGTCTTTTCTCATCACGCTGCAACAGGTTGACAGCCAATTCATTGTAATGATTTCGTATGTCTGCCGTCTCACCCCATACCGGTTGCCAGGTATCGTCCTCGCTGGCCACCTTGTATCCGTTGGTGGAGAAGCCCTCTATGAGGTCGGTCTCGCGGAAGCCCTTGGATGCATGTTTGTCGCGAGCCAGTTGCAGTCCCAGACCAGAGGGCTTTATGACGGCGCGGTTCTTATAGTCCATGCTGTACATGGGACGTCCCTGGGGTGACAGCCACACCTTCAACTTCACCGTCTCGCCAGGCGACCACACGGTATACGTGTCGTTGCCGCCTTCCTGACCTACTTCCACCTTCACATTAGAAGACTGTGCTGTGGCCATAATGGGCCACAGCAACAGCCAAAGTATTGATTTAATATGTTTTATCATAGACGGATTATCTACGACCACTCTGTGAGATCAGTTCTATGAGGTTGTCATTGAACTTGCTATTAGCCATGAGGTCTTCGATGCTCACGTGCATACGGTAGCGCCAATAGTGTTTCGGATTGGCAGGTATGTTGATACGTTCAGCATCGGCATCAGGCAGACGCAGGTTCTCGTCTATAGCCATCCAGTCTTGTATAGAGATGATACAGAGCATGGAGGGAGAGGTGAGGTTGCGCGACACGATATCGCGTGCCAGCCATCCCGGCAGTGGGTGTGGTGCAGCGCCGCCGCGATAGAGCATGGTATTGTAGTACTCCTGGGTGCGATCCCAGTCTTCGTCCCACCACTGGCGCAGTGTAGGCATATCGTGCGAACCGATGGTACATACCGAGCGGTAGGGGTTGCGTGAGAGATGTCCGAAGCGTGTAGTCGGGTCTTTCGGCATAGACTGCAGTTCCAGACTGAGTATACGCAGTTCGTTCATCACCCATGCCACGCAGTCGGGCACCATACCCAGGTCTTCCGCGCAGACAAGCATACGTGTGGCCTGCACCAGTTTGGGCAACTTCTTCATAGCCTCGCGATACCAGAACTGGTTGTTGCGGCGATAGTAGTAGTCATTGTACAGGCGGTTGAAGACGAACTTGTCGCTGTCGTAGAGTGCTTCGTACACGAAGTCGAACTGTACGGTGATACGTGGGTGGAACTTGTTGGGATCCTGATGGTCGCGTACGAAGAGCACGTCGCTGATGAGTGCATAGAGTCCGTCGCGCAGCCACTGGTCGCGCTCCTCGGCGCCCTCGAATGCCTTCTCCACCTTGCGCTGTGTGTCGTATTCCGGACGCATGCGGTAGAAGCCATCATACTTGGGCTCCACATACTTCTCACGCACCTCCTGAGCACGCTCGCCGAAGATGCGGTCGAGCACCCAGTCGGTGATGAACGGTGTGGTGAAGAGTTCCTCCTGGAAGTGCAGTCCGTAAGCCTCTATCTCCTCGCGGGTCATGCCCAGTGCGGGAGCGAACTGTCCGAGCAGGCCGTGCACGCAGTCTGCCGGTATCTCCCATATACGGAAGAAGCCCAGCACGTGGTCTATACGGTAAGCGTCGAAGAACTTCGACATGTTGGAGAAGCGGCGCACCCACCAAGCACAGTCGTCGGCTATCATCTCGTTCCAGTTGTAGGTGGGGAAGCCCCAGTTCTGTCCGTTCACAGAGAAGTCATCTGGTGGAGCACCTGCCTGACCGTTGAGGTTGAAGTAGCGGGGTTCCTGCCACACATCGCAACCGTAGCGGTTCACGCCGATAGGTATGTCGCCCTTGAGGATGATGCCCTTGGAGCGTGCATACTGGTGTACCTCTGCCATCTGCTGGTTGAGGATAAACTGTACGAAGTAGTAGAATGCCACCTCTTTGTATGCCTTGTTGCGTGAAGAGGAGAGTGAGGAGCGCTCCGACTCGTCCCAAGTCTGGTGGTCGGGCCACTGACTGAAGTCGGCAGTGCCGTACTGGTCGCGCAGGAAGCAGTACTTGGCATAGGGCACCAGCCAGCGTTTTGTCTCGTCGAAGAAGTCCTTGAATGCCTTGTCAGCCATTATAGTCTTGCCTTCCTGTTCGAAGAGCAGGCGCATGTACTCTGTCTTGGCATCGTTCACACGCTCGTAGTCTATCTGTGTCAGGGCATTGAGTTCACGCTGCAGCAGGTCGAACTTGTTGCGTGCCTGCTCGTCTGCCAATTGTGGCAGGGCGTTGAGGTTCACATACATGGGATGCAGGGCGAAGATGCTGATGCAACTGTAGGGATAACTGTCGGTCCAGGTATGTGTGATGGTGGTATCGTTGATGGGCAGCACCTGCAGCACGCGCTGGTGGGTGTGGTGCACCCAGTCTACCATCTTCTTCAGGTCACCGAAGTCGCCTACTCCGAAACTGTCGCGTGAGCGGAGTGAGAAGACGGGCACCAGTGTACCGGCGCACTTGATGTCATAGATGGGGAAGTATGCCTCGGGCAGTTCGTACACCACTACGTCTTTCTCCTCCATATCGGGCAGTATCACCACACGGTTGTCTGCGCTCTCCCAGAGGGGTGTCACGTCTGGGTCCTCGTCGAGCACCAAGAACTTAAACTCCAGTTTACCTTCGGTGAGTTGGGTCACATCCACGTCCACTATCCATTCGTTGTAGTTGTGCTCAGTCATGGGCAGGGCATTCTGCACTCTCCACGCTCCCATAGAGGCATCAGAGCCGACCACTGCCAGGCGCTCGTTGGAACGCAACTGCGGGGCACGAACCTTCAGGCGCACGGTCTTGAGGTAGTCGGTAGTTTCTGCCTTCATCACATCGTGGTGGTTCACGCACTCTGTCATGGCAGAGGAATAGAGATAGGAGTTCTCTGGGATATCTATCCAATGGTCGTACACTTGATAGTTGGCAGCCTTGGCATTTACCAGTTGCAGGCGGTGTGTCTCAAGTGTCCACTCACGGCGCACCACGCTATCACCACGCATCACGCTGTAGTAATAGTCGACGGAGGTGCCGATTTTCAGCACGCTCTTCAACTGAACGTTCCAGTGGTAGCCATCGGCGGTGCTCATGCGATACTCCGTAGTCTCTTGTTTTCCGGCACTTCCCGCCGAAACAAGATTCAATACGAGTTCTTCACCAAATTCGGTGTGATACTCAATATAAAAATTCAGATTCATTAGGTAATGGGTTAATAGTTTATAAATGTTTGTATTTGTGTTTACACGTAATATGGTGTAAAATTACAAAAAAAATTGAATAACCCACCTAATTTTATGAAAAGTTTTTTAACGATTTAAATGCAATCGTTTGCAATAAGATTTTACTTCACCGCTATTGACACATTCACCTGCATGGGTGAGACGCTTACAGTGCAGCCCGACTTTTCTGGAAAGAGTTTTCTTGACAGCCAATGCGACAGTTCTGCCGATGCCACGCCTATGGCGGCTCCGGCAGCCACGTCGTACCAGTGGTGACGGTCGCGCACTACGCGGTCGACGGCGGTGGCGGTGGCGACGGCATATCCTCCGATGCTGACCCACGGGCTGATGTGCCCGTACTGATGGTGCAGGGTATGTGCTCCGGCAAAGGAGATGGCTGCATGACCGGAGGGGAACGACTTGCGGTCGCTGCCGTCGGGTCGTGTATGGTGTATGGTGTGTTTCAGCACATACGTGATGCCTGCGGTGACAAGGTATGAGGATGCCACTGCTGTGAGCAACTGTGGCCACGTGGTGTGGCTATCCACTCCGGCTGCCTTGAGTGTGAGCACGGTGGCGAAGGGTACATACTGTGCCACATCGTCGAACGTGTCGCTACGAGGAACATTGTCCTGCGCCTGCACAGCGGTGCTGAACAGACACAGGACAATGGTGATTATACTTAAGCGATAAGTGGCGGTGGTCATTATTTTGCCACGGAGGTTGTTTTCTTGTCACGGATGACGGTGACGGCACATGCTCCCAAAGTCAGGAGTACGGCAGACACTATCATCATCGTGTACTGGTGGTGACCAACGAGCGAGAGTACCACACCACCGAGCAGTGCTGCCACGATCTGGGGCACGCAGATGGTACCATTGAACAGACCGAGGTAAGCACCCATGTGTCCATAGCCCTGCAGGGCATTGGTAACGAAGGTGAAGGGCATGGCGAGCATGGCAGCCCAGGCGCAACCGATGAGCACAAAGGGGATGTAGAGCAGATACTGGTCGTGGATGAAGGGCACGAGGGCAAAACCGACGGCTCCGATAACCAGTGAGATGGCATAGGCAAACTTGGTGTTCTTAAACTGCGGCAGGACGGCTGCCCAGATCACACTGCCGATAGCCTGAATGGCGAAGAGTACGCCCACCCAGTTGCCGGCAGCCTGGAAGCCTTCCGACTTCACGTCAGTGGTATCCCACACGGTCTCGGCTATGGCACCTGTGGTGTAGTTCCACATGTACAGGAATGCTGCCCAGCAGAAGAACTGTACGAGTCCTACCTTCCAGAAGGTAGAGGGAGCCTTCTTCAAAAGCGCTATCCAATTGGCCTTATCTTCCTTCTCGTCAACGTTTTGCACACCGTTGTACTGTGCATATTCCTGGGGGTTCCATTCCTTCACTTTAATAGTGGTGTATATCACACAGAGAATGAGGATGGCAGCGCCCACGTAGAACGACCATATCACGCTGTCGGGCACCACGCCTGCCTCGGCGATGTTCTGCACGCCAAGCCATGTGAAGATGAAGGGGAAGAGAAAGCCCACCACGCTACCTGAATTGCAAAGGAAACTCTGTATGGAATAAGCCTTAGCCTTCTGCTTCTCATTCACCATGTCGCCCACGAGCATCTTAAACGGCTGCATCGCCATGTTGATACTGGTGTCGAGAAACATCAGCGCTATAAGTCCGAAAATCATGGCAGCACCCACGCTCAGTCCCAGAGAACCTGAGTTTGGCAACAGGCACATCACAAGTACAGCCACAAGGGCACCTACAAATAAATAAGGTATACGACGACCAAAGCGGGTCCAGGTGCGGTCGGAGAGCGTACCTACGATGGGCTGTACCAAGATACCCATAAGTGGGGGCAATATCCAGAAATAACTGAGGTTATGAGGATCGGCACCCAAGGTGGCAAAGATACGGGAAATGTTTGCACTCTGCAGAGCGTATGCTATCTGCACTCCAAAGAACCCGAAACTAAGGTTCCATAATTTCCAAAAACTAAGATCTGGTTTTGTTTTCATAGGTTTATAAATAATGTTAGTATTTTTATCTTGTCGTTCCTCTTATTACCAGTCGTGTGCGCACGATACGCTTTTCTATTTTTTCCATCGGTGTGTCGCCTTCCACTTTGGAGATGAGTATGCTCACTGCCTCCTGTCCCACTTTTTCCCCACGCTGCTCTACTGTGGTGAGCTTCGGGTCGCTGGCTACGGCACTCAGACTGTTGGTAAAACCGCAAACTGCCACATCCTCAGGCACTTTCAGTCCGAAATGCTTCACCGCATAGAGTATACCCAAGGCAGTGTCATCATTTATGGCGAAGAAGGCATCGGGCCTGTCTTCCATAATCAGGAGGTCGGGGGTGATAGACTCGGCATCCTTTCTGTTATCACAATAGAACACCAGACTCTTGTCTGGTTTCATCTGATGTTTCAACAGGGCGTCACGGTAACCGTTGTAACGGTTTTTCGAAATCTCGAGTTTCATCGAAGCACCATAGAAGGCTATTCGCTTGCACCCCGTTTCTATAAGGTGTGAGGTGGCGAGATAGGCACCCATATAGTCGTCTACCACTACCCTGCTGGCATTCACGCCGGTGCATATGCGGTCGTAGAACACCAGTGGCACTCCACGGTCTATGAGGTACTGGAAATGGTCGTAGTGGGCAGTGTTCTTGGCTTGCGACACGATGACGCCACACACCTTATTCTCATATAACGACCTGCAGATATCCACTTCGCGCTGATAGTTCTCATTGCTCTGTGCCACCATGATGCGGTAACCGTGGGCAGACGCCTCACGCTCTATACCGCTCAGTATTGACGAGAAATAGAAATGTGTTATCTCGGGCACTATCACACCTATTATTTTAAGCGGTTTCACCTTGCTGTTGCGCAAGGTCTCGGCTATCATGTTGGGCACAAAATGATGCTCGCGTGCGTACGTCTGAATAATTTCCTTTTTTGCCTGACTGATTCGAGGGCTGTCGCTCAGGGCACGTGATACCGTTGCCACAGATACTCCGAGAGCCTGGGCTATATCCTTCATGGTTATGTGTCTCTGGTCAGTCATGGTTTAAATTAAACAAAATGTTCAACAGAGAACTGCTGTGTTATTAGGATTAGTAGACGATGCAAAGATAATAAAATGCTCCGAAAAAATCACAAATTAACAACTTTTTTCATAACAAAGGTCTAGCGCAAACGATTGCACGCATGAAAAGAAAAAAAATATCCCAAAAAAGTATGACACTTTCTAAAAAAGTCTTAACTTTGCCGAGTACTATGAACTTTCGTCGTGAGACGTTCTCATGGTTTTATCAAGACAAAATGAAATTTACAATATCTACTATTAACGTTAACTAATAACTAAATGATGAAGCAGGTAAATTTGAGAATCCCCTTCCGGGTTCTTGGCCTCCTCATGGGGCTGTTCCTATCAGTCAGTGCCTTTGCACAGAATATCACTGTGAATGGCAATGTTGTGGATGCTGCCGGCGAACCTATCATTGGAGCAACGGTACGCGTGGCCGGTCAGGCTGGTGGCGTGGTAACCGACTTTGATGGTAATTTCCAGATTAAGGCGGCTCAAGGTGCTACGCTCGAAATATCCTACATAGGATATCAGACAGCAACAGTTACAGCGTCTGCCAATGTCAACGTGACACTGAGCGAAGACTCTGAAGTTTTGAACGAGGTTGTGGTAATCGGTTATGGTACAGTGAAGAAGACTGACCTGACTGGTGCCGTAAGTGCTTTGAAGCCCGACTCTAAGAACAAGGGTCTGGTGGTGAGCCCTCAGGAAATGATGAGTGGTAAAATCGCCGGTGTGAACGTGACCAGCGATGGTGGTACCCCTGGTGGTAGTTCTACCATCCGTATCCGTGGTGGTTCGTCTCTGAACGCCTCCAACACACCTCTGGTGGTGATCGACGGTGTGGCGATGGACAACAACGGTGTGAAAGGTCTTGCCAACCCCCTCTCTATGGTTAACCCTCAGGACATTGAGTCGTTCAACGTGCTGAAGAGTGCTTCTGCCACCGCTATCTATGGTAGCCGTGGTTCTAACGGTGTTATCATCATCACCACCAAGAAGGGCCGCAAGGGTGCTGCTCCTACTGTAAGTTATGCCGGTAACGTGAGTTTCGGTATCAAGAAGAAGACTATCGACGTGATGACAGGCGACCAGTATCGCGCATTCATGGACGAGACTTTTGCTGGTGCTTCCAACCACGACGAGGTGATGGCTCTGCTCGGCAAAGAGAATACCAACTGGCAGAAACAACTTTACCGCACGGCTGTCAGCCATGACCACAACGTGACCGTTTCCGGTTCTGTGGGCAAGGTGCTGCCCTACCGCGTGTCTCTCGGCTATACCGACCAGCAAGGTATCCTCAAGACTTCAGACTTCAAGCGTTATACCGCTGCCCTGAACCTGAGTCCTTCGCTCTTCGACGACCATCTCACTATCAACCTCAATGCAAAAGGTCTGTGGGCTAAGTCGCGCTATGCCGATACAGGTGCTATCAATGCTGCAGTGGCTTTCGACCCCTCACAGCCCATACGCACCGATGATCCCCGCTTCGGCAACTTCGGTGGATTCTGGGGTTGGCTGTCTGATGGCTCTGCCCTCAATGACAACACATGGGACTACACTATCAATAACCTCTCTACCAAGAACCCTGTAGCCACTCTGGAACTGAAGAACGACCGCGCCATCAGCCGCTCGTTCATCGGCAGTGCCGAGTTTGACTATAAGATTCACGGTTTCGAAGACCTGCGCCTGCATGCCACTCTGGGTGCTGACATATCTAAGGGTAAGCAGTGGACCGACCTCAACGGCGACAACCCCAATGCTCCTTACTATGGCTCGCACGGATGGGAGACTATCGTGAAGCGCAACTTCCTGCTCTCTGCATACGCACAGTACTATCATGACTTCGAGGACGCTGCAAAGAACCACTTCGATATCATGGCAGGTTATGAGTGGGCACACAACTGGCGCACTCTGCACAACAACTGGTGGGGATTGTATCCCGAAACCAACAACGACCCCGCACTGGCTGGTCAGAAGAGAAACGAGACCACTTATTGGTACAAAACCGAGAACTATCTGGTGTCTTTCTTCGGACGTGCCAACTGGAGCCTAATGGACCGCTACTACCTCACCTTCACACTGCGTGACGACGGTAGCTCACGTTTCAAGGACCACTGGTCAGTATTCCCCGCCGTGGCTTTCGCATGGAAGATCAAGGATGAGAAGAAATGGCAGGATATCAAGTGGCTGAGCGACCTGAAACTGCGTCTCGACTGGGGTATGACCGGTCAGCAGGATGGTATCGGCGACTATAACTACTTCGCTATCTATCAGTTAAACAGCGGCGTGCCCGGCTCGTTCTATGACATAATCGGCGACGGTACATTCGTACGTCCTATGGCTTACGACCCGAACCTGAAGTGGGAGACCACCACCACCTATAATATAGGTTTGGACTGGGGTATCTTCAACAACCGACTCAGCGGTAGCATCGAGTGGTACTACCGTAAGACCTCTGACCTGCTGAACACCGCTTACACTGCAGCAGGTAGCAACTTTAGAAACATGGTAACCACCAACATCGGTTCTCTGTACAACACTGGTGTGGAATTCAACATGAACTGGAAGGCCCTGCAGGCTAAGGACTGGTACTGGACCATCGACTATAACTTCACTGCCAACAAGAACCGCATCACCAAACTGCTCGACAGCGATCCTAATTATAAGGTGTACACCGGTGGCATCAGCGCAGGTACAGGTGGTACCATCCAGGCTCATGCCGTGGGTCATACCGCAGGCTCGTTCTACGTATACCAGCAGGCATACGACGATGCTGGCATGCCTATCGAGGGTCAGGTAGTAGACCGCAACGGTGACGGTCAGATCTCTGAGGAAGACCAGTACTTCTACAAGAGCCCCGTGGCTCCCGTGACTATGGGTCTGTCCTCTCGTCTGGAGTACAAAAACTGGGACCTCGGCTTCTCACTGCGCGCCAGCATAGGCAACTACGTGTTCAACGACTACATGGCCGGTAACAGCAACCTCTCTTCCAACAGTGTATACCTGAACGGATTCGCAACCAACCGTCCCACATACGTACTGCCCTACGGATGGAAGACCTACGATGTGATTGCCACTCACTCTGACCGCTGGGTGCAGAACGCCTCGTTCCTGAAGATGGACAACGTGACCCTGGGTTACAGTTTCAACAACATCTTCAAGTGTGGCAACTACCACGGTCTCTCTGGTCGTATCTACGGTTCAGTGACCAACGTGTTCACCATCACCAAGTACAAGGGCATCGATCCTGAGGTGTTCGGCGGTATCGACAACGGTGTATATCCCCGTCCTATCACCTTCCAACTGGGTGTGAATCTGAATTTCTAAACCATTTAATATAGACAAAAGTCATGAAAAAATATATCAAAAGTTTGGTTCCGGCAGCCGCTCTGCTGCTGTCCCTTGGAACAACATCATGCACTGGCGATCTGGACGTGACTCCCATCGACCCTAACTTCGTCGAGGTAAATCCCGAACTTCTGTTCACCAAGTGCTATGCCACAATGGCTGCTGCCGGCAACGGTGGTGCTGACGGTGATAGCGATGTGGATGGTATCGACGGCGGTACCTCAGGCTACTATCGTCAGATGTGGAACGCCCAGGACCTCACCTCCGACGAGGCTGTATGCGGTTGGGGTGACGAGGGTATACCCGAGTACAGCCGTGCCACTTTCGATGCTTCGCATCCTATGCTCCGCGGTTACTACTACCGTCTGTACACTGCTATCGCTTTCTGCAACCAGTACTTGCAGGACTATAGCGACTATGATGCTACGATGACCGCAGAAATCCGTTTCCTGCGCGCATTCCACTACTACAACCTGCTCGATGGTTGGGGCAATGTGCCTATGGCCACCTCTATCTCTTCCGAGAAGCCCAAGCAGGCAAGCCGTCAGGAAGTGTTCGACTTCGTGGAGAGCGAACTGCTCGATCTGGAGAAGGACCTCTCTGATGCCAAGGCTAAGAAGAGCACCGATGCAGGCTACGGACGCGTGGACAAGGCTTCTGCCTGGATGCTCCTGGCTCGTCTGTACCTGAATGCCAAGGTATATACTGGTGTCGAAATGAACGACAAGGCTGCTGAATATGCACAGAAGGTTATAAACTCTGACTATAAGTTGAACACCGCCGGTGTGGGCGACTGGACCGCTTATCAGATGCTGTTCATGGCCGACAATGGCGAGACCAATGCCGCATACGAGATAATATTCCCCCTGTTGCAGGACGGCAAGCGCACCACTTCTTGGGGTACCTCTCTCTTCCTCATCGGTTCTACCTTTGACGGTGACATGCACGAGAATCCTTACGATGAGGGTCCCACCAATGGCACTGCCTCACAGCAGTGGGGTGGTAACCGCGCTACCAAGCAACTGGTTGAGAAGTTCATCACCGACGCTCCTACCGGTCTCCGTGGCTTCGAGATGCGTCAGGTGGCTGGCGACGACCGTGCTATGTTCAACAGCGTAGGTCGCGAGATTGACAACGAAGAGGAAGGTGTGTTCAAGAGCGGTTATGCCGTGGCTAAGTTCAACAACTTCAAGAGCGACGGTACCTTGGCAAGCGACCCCACACATCCTGACATGGACTGCCCCGTATTCCGCAAGGGTGAGGCTTACCTCATCTACGCTGAGGCTCTGACTCGTCAGAACAACGGCAATGCTCCGAGTGCTGCCATCGACGCTATCAACCAACTCCGTATGCGTGCCAACGCTTCCACCATCTCAAAGGCTGACCTGAACTTCATCTGCGATGAGTGGAGCCGTGAGATGTACTTCGAGGCTGTGCGCCGTAGCACACTGATTCGCTTCGACCGCTTCGCAGGCGAAGTGAACTACAACTGGGACTGGAAGGGTGGCTCTAAGGATGGCCGCAACATACCAGCATACCGCAATCTGTTTGCTATTCCTACCACTGATCTGACTGCCAACGACAATCTGCACCAGAACCCTGGATATGGAAACTAAACCAAAGCGCATCATTTAATGATTAATGCAACAAGAATTATGAAAAATATAATTAAATCAACAATGCTGGTGCTTTGCAGCGTGGGGTTGCTGACCGCTTGCTCTGACGACAACGAACACAATCCCGTACTGCAGTTGCCCACCACTTTCCACCTGAACACGCCGTCATACAGCGAGGCAGCCATTGACCTCGAGAGTTCTACCGGCATACCTTTCACCTGGTCGCAGCCCGACTACGGCTTCCCCCTGGCTGCAGAGTATCAGTTGGAGGTTTCTCCCACCAACAACTTCGATGGTCCGGAACTGAGTACCGTTGCCGAGGGTGAGGAGACCACCGCCACATATGCCACACTGGACACTTACTACAATGTGCCTTCTGGCAATATGATACCTTCCAAACTCTCTGATGCCATCAACAAGATGATGGGCTGGGGCGAGGATAATCCCGCTCCCGACAATCAGACAGTGTATGTACGCGCTACTGCCACTACCAAGGGTGCCAACACTATCTACTCCAACGTGGTGTCTATCAACGTGATACCGAGCCTGGTTATCGCTCCTTCTTACGCTCACGAGATATACGAGATCGGTAATGAGAGTGGTTGGGGCACCGCTTACAAGATGATCAGTTACCTCGATGATGGTATCTACCGTTCTTACAACTACCTAGATGGTGGCTTCAAGTTCCGTCCGAACGAGGGCAACTGGGATGGCGACTTCGGTCAGGATCCCGCTGGTGCTTACGGCGACCTCGTCACCGATGGTGAGGAAGACTGTAACAAGGCTGACGGTGCCTTCCCAGATAACGTGAAACCTGCTGGCTTCTATCAGATCAACGTTGACCTGACCACTATGACATGGAACATCGTGGCTGTGGAGAGCATTAGTATCATCGGTGGCTTCAACAGTTGGGGCGCAGATGTGGACATGACATGGAATGCCGACGATAAGTGCTGGGTTGCTGACGTGACCTTCGACCAGGCTACAGAGTTCAAGTTCCGCATGAACCATGACTGGGCTTGCAGCTTCGGTACTGCTACAGGCGACCGCACAGACTACTCAAGCCTGAGCGAGTATACCAGCGACAATAACCTCTCTGCCGAGGCAGGCACCTACACTGTGAAACTGTGGCTCAGCTGCGACGGTGAACATAAGGCTGAACTGACCAAGAAGTAAATATCCGTATCTGGGGGCGGGACATTCCCGTCCCACCCCCGATATAACGTCCTAAACTAACAAATTAACATTTAGACATAACATGAAAAAGATATTATATCTGATCGGCGTGGTGCTCTTCGCTGCCAGTTGTACTGACAAATACGAAGAGTGGACCGGCACTCCCATCACCAATGATGAGGAGGAAGCCAAGGCTGTGAAATTCACTCCGGGTCAGGCAGAGCCTATCGATTTTGCCAATATCGAGAACCCGACAGAGGAAACCGTGCAACTCTTCGTGCCCACCGTGGCTGTGCCCGACGAGTATAGCGTAAACTACGTAGTGAAAATCTACAACGAGGACATGACTGACAGCAGAGAGATTACCGTGGACGAGCAAGGTAATGCCAATGCCGAAGAGGTGAGGGCTGCCATCGTTGAACTGTACGGCAAGAAGCCTGTGGCTCATAATGTACCTATGAATATCAAGGCTTACGTGATGGTTAACGGCCAGAACATACTGGCTGCCACCAGTTCTGACGAAGCCCCCACTGTAAGCATCACACTGAGTGCTCCGTTCATCTCTGAGGGCTACTACCTCATTGGTAACATGACTACCAACGGCTGGGATAATATTAGTGAGGATTATAAGTTCACCCACATCGGCGACGGTAGTGTATATGACAGTCCTACTTTCGAAATCACCTTCGAGACAACTGCCGACAACCAGTACTGGAAGATCATACCTCAGAGCAATGTTGATGCCGGAACCGTCTGGTACGAAGGCGAGACAGGTGTGCTGGGTACTGCCGTAGACGGTGATGACTCTTTCGAGGGCTCACTGGTTACCTCTTCTCCTCAGGCAGGTAAGATTGCTACAGCCGGTAAGTACAAGATGACCCTGAACATGGAAGAGTATACTTATACCATCCAGGAGATCAAGTACGGTCTGTACTTCTACGAGATAGGTAACGAGAGCGGCTGGAGCACTCCTCACGCACTGCTCTCAGGCCTCAACGGTGATGGTACCACCACTGGCATATACGTGGGCTGGTATTATCTGAACGGCGAGTTCAAGTTCAAGCCCAACGAGGGTGACTGGAACGATGACCTGGAGTACAATGGTGGTATCAATGAGCCTCTGTCAGGTAATGTGTCTAACAACGGTGGTCCCAACATGCCTGGTGTAGACGCAGGTTTCTACCGCATTACTCTCAACCTGCCTGAGATGACCTACGCCCTGCTGCCCGTAAACGTGAGCATCATAGGTAGTGCTACTGCTGGCGGATGGAATTCTGACACCCCAATGGAATGGAATAACAACGAAAAATGCTGGGAGATAAACGAGGTCCAACTGACAGATGGTGAATTCAAATTCCGCGGCAACGGAAACTGGGACGACTTCAACTTCGGTGGCAACCCCAATGAACCTCTGGTATGGAGCGGTGCTAATATCGCTGTAAGTGCTGGCATATATAACATCCGTCTGTATGAAGGTTATGCTGGCTCAATTCGTTGCACTATCACAAAGTTGATGATGTAAGCAACTACATTATTTTGAACAATACTGAGATTGTGGCGCACACCAAAGGGTGTGTGCCACTTTTTTGTAGTAAAAAATAAAGATTTATTTGCATCATCAAAAAAAATATCTAAATTTGCAGTTAGAATGCAATAAAACTAAAAACCTGACTATTATGAAAAAAATCTACACTACTATCGTGGCATTGTTCATGCCCCTTATGATGATGGCGCAGGGCTGGCCTGCAAACTACGGCGGTGTGATGCTGCAAGGTTTCTATTGGGACGGTTTCGATGCTTCGAAATGGACCAGCCTGACCCGTCAGGCAGATGAAATCGCCAATTCCTTCGACCTGGTATGGTTGCCTCAGAGCGCCAACTGCGGTGACACGAGCATGGGTTACGATGACCTTTACTGGTTTACCAACTACAACAGTTCCTTCGGCACCGAGAGTGAACTGCGCAACCTCATCACTACCCTCAAGAACAAAGGCGTGGGCTGTATCGCCGACGTGGTGATCAACCACCGCAAGAACAAGTCTAACTGGGTGGACTTCCCCTCTGAAACCTACAAAGGCGTGACCTACAGCATGGGATCCACGGATATCTGTGCCAACGACGACGGCGGTGCTACCAAGACATGGGCAACGAAGTATGGCTACTCACTGAGCAGCAACAATGACACCGGTGAGGACTGGGGCGGCATGCGCGACCTGGACCACAAGAGTACCAACGTGCAAAACGTGGTGAAGGCCTATCTGAAGATGCTCCTGAACGACCTGGGATATGTTGGTTTCCGTTATGACATGGTAAAGGGCTATAGCGGCTCATTCACCAAGGACTACAACAACGACTCCAACCCCACCTACTCCGTGGGTGAGTGCTGGGACGGCACCAACACTATAAAGAACTGGATTGACGCCACCAACAAGACGTCAGCAGCCTTCGACTTCCAGTTCCGCTACACTGTGCGCAATGCAGCCAACAATGGAGACTGGAGGAGGCTGGGACAACAAAACGATGGCAACTGGCCACTCGTGAGCAGTACCTTCAACAGCGGCAACTACAGACGCTATGCCGTAACCTTCGTAGAGAACCACGACACTGAGAGGCGCCCGGGTGCCGAACAGGACCCCCTGAAGAAGGACACCATCGCTGCCAATGCCTACCTGATGGCTATGCCCGGCACACCCTGTGTGTTCTACACCCACTGGCTGGACTGCAAAGAGCAAATCAAACCTATGATCGATGCCCGTAAGGCTGTAGGCATACACAACCAAAGTGCCACCCTCACCTTCGCTACCAACACCAGTTACTATGCCGTGCGCACTACAGGTACCAATGGTCAACTGATGTGCGTGGTGGGTCCCGGTGCCAGTACATACACTCCCAACGGTTCATGGACCAATGTATTGAGCGGATATCATTATGCTTACTACTTCTCTAACGATATGGAGACGGCATGGGTGAACCTGCCTTCTGGCAAGTATGAGAATGCGCAGACCGCTACCCTCACCGCAGTGAGTGCTACCAGCGGTGCCAAACTGGTGTATACTACCAATGGCAGCAACCCCACAACCTCAAGCACACAGGTGGCTTCGGGCAGCAAGATAACTATTCCCCTGGGCAGCACCACTCTGAAAGTGGGCGTGCTGGCAAACGGACAGGTGAAGGGTATCGTCACACGCCAGTACAACATCACTGCCTTTGAGCCCTACAACATCGATGTGTTTGTGAATACCGACCAGGTAGGATGGACAGCAGTGAACTTTTGGACATGGGGCGGCGATGGCAGCCACGGTCCAACCAACACCTCATGGCCCGGCGACAAGGTGACAACCACAGTGAGCGTCAACGGAATGAACTGGTATAAGAAGTCGTTCACCATAAACAGCAGCGACGACTATGTGAACTTCGTGTTCAGCACAGGCACAGGCTCACCTCAGACTGTGAATGTGGAGAACATTAACCAGACAAGTTACTTAGTTGTATCCTCAGAGAAGTCAGGTTCTAACCACTTGGTGACCGATGTGACCACAGGCATAGACAATGTGATAATGGGTCAGCCCGACCGCACTTCCGCCGTGTACTCCATCGACGGCCGACTGGTACGCACCAATGGTCAGATAGAGGGACTGCAGAAGGGCATCTATATCATGAACGGCAAGAAATTCATTGTGAAATAACGGTCTTCACCACTTCTTGATACACAGGTGGCATGCAACCGAGGTTGCATGCCACTATGTTTTTTCTATCCTCTTGATTTGTCAATATCTGCAGATTTAGTTACTTTTGCAACCGCAAACCTATAGATGTACTCATGGCACAACAAGTGATAATAGCCAACAATCTGGAGGAGACTATCTCTCAGGCACTGCACGACATATCGCCCGACCGTCTCTTCCTGCTCACCGATGAACATACGCATGCTCTGTGCAAGCCACTGGTAGACAAACCATTGGCACATGCCACGGAGATAGTGATAGGAGCCACCGACAGTCACAAGAACCTCGACACACTCAGTCAGGTATGGCAAGAATTGGGCGAAGGTGGTGCCACACGCCATTCGTGTATGGTAAACCTCGGTGGCGGCATGGTGACCGACTTGGGCGGCTTTGCGGCTGCCACCTTCAAGCGTGGCATTGCCTGCATCAACATACCCACCACACTGCTTGCCATGGTCGATGCTTCGGTGGGTGGCAAGACCGGCATAAACTTCCGCGGACTAAAGAACGAGATTGGTGCCTTTTCCGATGCACGATATGTGCTGCTCAACACCCGGTTTCTCAATACCCTCGATGCGGAAAACATACGTTCTGGGTATGCCGAGATGCTGAAACACGGTCTGATAAGCGACAGCCAGGCATGGAGTGCACTGGTGCACTTTCCGCTGCATGAGCCCAACATGCAACTGCTGCAGACCATGGTGGCAGAGAGCGTGGCAGTGAAGGAGCGGATAGTGGCACAGGACCCCCACGAGCGTGGACTGCGCAAAGCCCTCAACCTGGGGCATACCGTGGGGCATGCCCTGGAGTCGTGGGCTCTCACCCACCAACCGGTACTACATGGCTATGCCGTGGCTTGGGGACTGGTGGCAGAACTATACCTCAGTGCCGTAGACTGCGACTTCCCCACCGACCGTCTGCACCAGACTGCCCAGTTCATACGCGAGTATTACGGCACACCTGCCATCACCTGCGATGACTACCCCACCCTGCTCCAGTACATGCAGCACGACAAGAAGAACCGCGGCAGCGAGATAAATTTCACTCTTCTCTCCGGCATAGGGCAGATACAGTTGGACCGTCACGTGACGACAAAAAAAATAGAGGAAGCACTCGACTTCCTCCGCGAAGGTTTCTGACACCGGTCTGCGCTCAGTTCTCTTTTTTCAGTCGCAGCACCTGGTCGCAGTAGTCCACCACTGCCATACGGTGTGTAATGAAGATCACCGTTTTGTCGTGTGATGAGAGGATATTGTGCAGCAGTTGCTTCTCTGTCTCGGGATCCAGTGCGCTCGTCGCCTCATCGAAGAGCATGATGGGTCTGTTGCGCAACAGGGCGCGTGCTATGGCTATGCGCTGTGCCTGCCCCTCACTTAGTCCACCACCCTGTTCATCACACGAGGTGTCCAGTTTCTCCGGCATATCGAGCACAAACTCGGCGCAACTCTTCCTTAGTGCCTCCACCATCTCCTCTTCCGTAGCGTCTATCTTGCCTAAGCGCAGATTGTCGCGCACCGTACCGCTCATCAGCGTATTGCCCTGTGGCACGTAGACGAAATTGCAGCGCAGCCGTGGGGTGAGACTCTCTGTCCTCTCTGCGTCATACACCGACATGCTGCCACTCTGCGGTCGCAGCAATGCCAAGATTATCCGCACCAGTGTGGTCTTGCCCGCTCCCGTCTCGCCCAATATGGCAGTGCAACTGCCTGGGGTGAAATCGAACGTGAGGTGTTGTATCACGTTGCCATCCTTGTCATTGTACGCATAGCACACGTCCACTGCCCTCACGCCACACGGTGCACTGAGTGGTATGGGCTCGCCCTGCTCTTCTAAGGGGTTCTCCTCCAGTTCCATCAGGCGTTCGGCAGCGGTAAACACCGACACGAAGGCAGGCACCAGTTTGGTGAGGTTGCGTGCCGGTCCCTGTATCTTTGATACCAGTTGCAGGAAAGCCGTCATACCGCCGAAGGTCAGGGTCTTGTCTGCCAGTCGCAGGGCACTCCAGAGGAAGGCGATGAGATAGCCCAGGGCAAACCCGAAATTGAGTATGAGGTTGGAGAATACGGAGAAGGTGGTGCGTTTCACCACGTTCTGTCGCAGTTCGCTCTGCGTGCTCTCCAGTCTGTCCACCATGTGCGAGTCGCTCTCCATGGTCTTTATCAGCATACGGTTCTGTATGGTCTCTTGCAGCACGCTCTGCACCTTGCTGTCGCTGTTGCGCACCTCGCGGGTGAGTTGCCTCATCTTGCGCACATACACCTTGCTCATTACCACGAAAACAGGTATGATAAGTAGGATGATGCATGCCAGCATGCTGTCCATGGAGAAGAGGTAGAAGAAGGCACCGAGGAAGAGTGCCAGTGTGCTAAGCGCCCCGGGTATGGTCTCAGTGAGGAAGTTCACCACATTGTTCACGTCAAACTCCAGTCGGTTGAGCACGTCGCCGCTGTGTCGCTGTTCCCTGCCGTGCCACTGCGAGCGCAGCAGACGGTCGAGCAGACGTTGCTGCATGCGGTTCTGTGCCTTGATGCCGAGCAGGTTTTTCACCCATATAGCGGCTATATGTAGTGCAAACTCTGCCAGTATGAGCATGCCCATGATAGCCACCGCCCAGTATACCGAGCCCTCGATGGTGCCCGATGCCACGTCGATGGCATGCTTCACCGCCCATACCGATGCCAGACTCACACCTACCCCTGCCAGTCCTATCGTGGCATTGAGTACTGCCTGTGTGCGGTTGCATCGCCATGCACGCCACAGCCACCCCACAATCTGGCGCACGGTATACTTGCTGTCGGGAGCGCGCAGATATTCTTTCAGTCTCATTGTCGTTCTGGTTGTTATCTCACATCCTTGCCCCACATCATCTTCTCGCGCAGGGTGCGGAAATAAGTTTGTCCTTGTCTCTTGAGTATATGCACGGTATAGGCTGCGCGGCGTATGGTGAGCGTAGTGCCCTCTGTGCAGCGGGCGCTGCGTCCGTCCACGGCAACGAGGAACTGGTGCGACCGGCTCTCCACATCGAGTGTGATGACGGAGTCGTCGGGCAGCACCATCGGACGTATGTTCATGCTGTGCGGTGCCACAGGGGTGAGGCACAGCACATCGGCACGCGGCCACACTATAGGTCCGCCGTTGGACAGTGAATAGGCAGTGCTGCCGGTGGGAGTGCTTATCACCAGTCCGTCTGCCTGGTAGGTCACCAGGTAGTCGCCGTCCACGCAGGCACATATGCTGATCATCGATGCATCGTCGCGTTTGAGCACCGCTATGTCGTTGAGTGCGAAGGGCGAGCCCGGTATGGGTGTGCCCTCGCAGTCCACACATATCACCGCATGCTCCTCTATGGTGTAGTGCCGGGCATAGACATCGTCTATGGCTGAGGCTATCTCATCATGGCTGATATCTGCCAGGAAGCCTAACCTGCCCATGTTCACGCCCATGATAGGTATGCATCGGCTGCCTACACGTGCCGCTGCCTCCAGGAAGGTGCCGTCACCTCCCATGGATATCACTATGTCGGCTTGGAAATTCTGACTGTCGAAAGCCGTCACACCGTCCATGTTCAACTGCTCGCGCCTGAGAAACTTGTAATACTCACGGTCTACGCTGACCGTGGCTCCCCTCTCTCTCAGCAGGTCGAGTATAAGCTGCGTAGAGGCGATGGGCTTTGTCTGATACACGCTACCGAAGATAGCGAAACTGAGGTTTTTGTTCATAGTCCTTACACCAGGCTGAGCAGAAACTGCGTCGTTTCTTGTAAAAATGAATAAATTCTTTTGTCCTATGCCCTACTATCCGCGATTTTTTACTAACTTTGCTTCGCGAAGTAGATTTGCAAAATTAGCAGTTTTTCACGAAATAAAAAAAATATCATGGCAAAAGTATATGAATTTCTTGCTGTGGGCTTCGAAGACATAGAGGCCCTGACCACAGTAGACGTGTTGCGCAGAGCAGGACACGAGGTTGTGACACTTAGTATAACCGCTGAGCGCGAGGTGACATCGGCTCATGGTGTGACGGTGCTCGCCGACGGTCTGTTGGCAGATGCCGACCTCGCCGATGCCGACCTGCTTCTATTGCCAGGTGGACTGCCCGGCGCCACCAATCTCAACGATAGTGCCGAGGTGCATCAGGCACTGGCTGCCCAGGCGTCACGCGGCGGCTACATCGGTGCCATATGTGCCGCTCCCTTGGTGCTTGCCGCTGCCGGACTGCTCGATGGGCGGCGTGCCACCTGCTACCCGGGTTTCGAAAGCACCTTCCCCGCCATGAGCATCTACACCGGCGATGTGGTGTGTCGCGATGGCAATATCATCACTGCCAACGGTCCTGCCGCCGCCCTGCCCTACGCCTACGAACTGGCTGGTCTCTTCTCTGACAGCGAGCAGGTAGAGGCTCTCAAAGAGGGGATGATGTTTAACAGACTGATGAAACAGGATTGATGGACTATGTCATCATAGTGGCAGGCGGCAAGGGACTGCGCATGGGCGGCGACATACCCAAACAGTTTCTGCCCCTCTGTGGCATGCCGGTGCTCATGCACACCATCCGACGCTTTGCCCGGGCCCTGCCCCATGCACAGATGGTGCTGGCTCTGCCCCACGACCATCAGGCACTGTGGCAGCAGTTGTGTCGCGAGCATGGTTTCTCACTGTCTGTCACCGTGGTCGATGGCGGTGCCACACGTTTCCACTCCATAGCCAATGCCCTGGCTGCCATACCCGAGGATGCCGATGGTGTGGTGGCAGTACACGATGGGGTGCGCCCCCTGGTGAGCGAGCAGGTGATAGTGCGCTGCATGGAGACTGCCCGCAAGAAGGGAGCCGCCATACCCGTGGTGCCGGTGGTGGAGACTTTGCGGCATGTGGAAGAGGGCACGGTAGACCGCAACGCATACCGTCTGGTACAGACTCCGCAGGCTTTCCGCCTGTCACTGCACCGCAGTGCATACGGTCAGCCGTATGACGATGCCTTTACCGATGATGCCTCGGTGGTGGAACACTACGGACACCCCGTGACACTGGTGGAGGGCAACCGCGAGAATATAAAGATAACTACCCCGGCAGACCTCAGGATGGCAGAGGCACTGCTGGCACAAGCATAATCAAAAGACAGATGATAGACGTGCTGGCACAGGATGTAGTTTACGTACCCGGGGTAGGTCCACGGCGAAAGGAGATATTGTCTAAAGAGCTCAATATCAACACCTTTGGCGACCTATTGGAATACTACCCGTACAAGTACGTGGACCGCAGCAGGATATACGCCAGTAGCGAGTTGACAGCCGACATGCCATTCGTGCAACTAAAGGGCAAGATACTGAGTTTCGAACGCTTCGAGAACGGTCGCCGCCAGCGCCTGGTGGGACACTTCAGCGATGGTCACGGGCGGATAGTGGAACTGACTTGGTTTACGCGCGTGCAACAGATCACAAAGAGTCTGCAGACCGACACCGAGTACATCGTGTTTGGCAAACCCACCATCTACGGCGGGCGCTTTCAGATTACCCACCCCGAGATAGACAGGGTGAGTGAACTGAACCTGAGCGATATGGGCATGCAGCCCTACTACATCACCACGGAGAAGATGAAGAACAGCGGACTCACCTCGCGCAGCATGGAGAAGATGGTGCGCGGACTGTTGGGCCGCCTGACCACGACGCTGCCCGAAACGCTGCCCGAATATATCACGCGCCGCCTGCAACTGGCGAGCAGAGACGACGCCCTGCGCCATGTGCACTGCCCTAAGACCACGCGCGAACTGGAGGCAGCCAGACAACGCCTGAAGTTTGAGGAACTGTTTTACGTGCAACTCAACATACTGCGCTATGCCAGTGACCAGAGGCGTAAGTACAAGGGCTACGTCTTCGCTCACGTGGGCGATATGTTCAACAACTTCTATCACCACCATCTGCCCTTCCCGCTGACAGGTGCCCAGAAGCGTGTGATACGCGAGATACGGCGCGATGTGGGCAGCGGCAGACAGATGAACCGTCTGTTGCAAGGCGATGTAGGGTCGGGCAAGACTCTGGTGGCACTCATGTCTATGCTCATTGCCTTGGACAATGGCTATCAGGCATGTATCATGGCACCAACGGAGATACTGGCAGAGCAACACCTGCAGACCATCACCCAGATGATAGGCGACATGCCCATACGCGTGGAACTGCTCACCGGCATAGTGAAAGGCAAGCGCAGAGAGGCAGTGCTCGAGGCTCTTGCCAATGGCGAGGTGCATATCCTCGTGGGCACGCATGCCGTGATAGAGGACCCTGTGATATTCCACCGCCTGGGACTGGCGATAGTAGACGAGCAACACCGCTTCGGTGTGGCACAACGTGCTAAACTGTGGAGCAAGAGCACCAACCCCCCACACGTGCTGGTGATGACTGCTACACCCATACCCCGCACCCTCGCCATGACCCTATATGGCGACCTGGACGTGAGTGTGATAGACGAACTGCCACCAGGCAGGAAACCCGTGCATACGCAGCACCGCTACGACCACCAACTCTCCACTCTCTACGAGGGTATCAGACGACAGGTGAGAGAGGGACGGCAGGTATACGTGGTGTTCCCTCTCATACAGGAGAGCGAGAAGAGCGACCTGAAAAACCTGGAGGAGGGGTTTGTGGCACTGCAGGAGGTGTTTGCCGAATTTCGCCTGAGCAAGGTGCACGGACGCATGAAACCGCAGGAGAAAGAGGCTGAGATGCAACGGTTTGTAAACGGCGAGACACAGATACTCGTTGCCACCACGGTGATAGAGGTGGGCGTGAACGTGCCCAACGCATCGGTGATGGTGATACTCGATGCCCAACGCTTCGGACTCTCACAACTGCACCAGTTGCGTGGACGTGTAGGGCGCGGCGCCGACCAGTCATACTGCATACTCGTGACCAACGTGAAACTCTCCAAGGAGACGGCACGACGCATAGATATCATGTGCTCCACCAACGATGGTTTCGAGATAGCGGAGGCAGACCTGAAACTACGTGGACCCGGCGACCTGGAAGGTACGCAACAGAGCGGCATGGCATTCGACCTGAAGATAGCCGACATAGCACGCGACGGACAGATAGTACAGATGGCACGCGACGAGGCTCAACGCATCGTAGACGCCGACCCAGAATGTAAAAGTGCTGAGTATCAGATGCTGTGGGACCGACTGGCGGCTCTGCGAAAAATACATATCAACTGGGGTGCCATATCATAGGAAGAGGGACAAAAAGGCAGCAATTTAAGATTTATTTACACTCGCTACCTTTTGTTAAACTATGCCTAAAAACTGTTAACTTCTATCTCTTCTCATCTTTTATGCTTACCTTTGCCACCGAATTTAAAAGAGTACTGAGCAAAGGAGTAATAGACGCTATAGTCACTTAGACACTACGCCTATCACGATTGTACAAGAAAAGAAGGAATCTTCAGTACCCCAAGTAGAACTAAAAACGTGAATATGCATTTTACAAAGACAATAAAGACATTTGCTATTTCAGTCGTACTCATGGGTGCGGCAAGTCCGGTAATGGGTCAAGACCTTCTGGCACGTCAGGCCCCAGTAGATAAGAGGATGAAGGCAGTGGACACACTGGCACTCAACAGCATCAGGGTGCGCGAAGAGGCAGAAAGCCCTGCCTCGGCACTGTATAAAGACTGGGACAACCGCTATGCACACAAGGCTACCGAACTGCCCGAGAACTACCGCATAGACCTGCGCCACTTCTGCATGCCTACACCCAGCAGGGTGGTCACCTCCAACTTCGGTGCCCGCTGGGGACGCCAGCACAAGGGGCTCGACATCAAGGTGTACATAGGCGATACCATACGTGCTGCCTTCTCGGGCAAGGTGCGCGTGGTGCGCTACGAAGCAAAGGGCTATGGCAACTACGTGGTGATACGTCACCACAACGGACTGGAAACCATCTACGGACACATGTCTAAACATCTGGTGCGAGAAAATCAAATGGTGCGCGCAGGCGACCCCATCGGTCTGGGTGGCAACACCGGACGTAGCACAGGCTCGCACCTGCACTTCGAGACACGCCTCTGCGGCGTGGCTCTCAACCCCGCCCTGTTCTTCGACTTCAAGAACCAAGACGTGACTGGCGATGAGTACGTGTTCCGCAAAAGCACAGTAGAGCGTGAGTCGGCTGCCGCCACACGTGCACGCGGCAAAAACGACGGCGGTGGCTACCGTCCCGAGGACGTGACAGGCAAATCTACTGCCAGTACCAACACCGCTGCCAACAGTCAAAGCAACAGTGTGCGCTACCACAAGGTAGAAGCAGGCGAGACTGCTTACAGCATAGCACGCAAACATGGCATCAGCGTGGAACAGTTGGTAAAACTCAACCACCTGGGCGAGTCTATGCGAGTACGCCCCGGACAGATACTAAGATACTCATAACCTTTTCCTAAAAGACTATCAAATACTAAGCGCCGACTATGAGAAATAGTGGGCGCTATTTTTTTTGAAAGGCTTTAAAGTCCTTAAAGTCCTTAAAACCTTTAAATTGTTAAAAATCTTTAAATCTTTGTTTTTGGACGGGGTGTACCGATAGGTATTGCAGCAAATATGTGTACCTTTGCAGTCCGATTATTTCTGGGGTGAACTTAGAACCCCTTGGACGTGCGTGTTAATAGCCGTGCCTTTGGCCGGACATGGTGGTTAGTGAATCGTCGTCCGAAAGAGAAAAATGTTAATTAACAAAAAGTTTTTTAGTAGTTTTTTATTTAGAAATGAACACTTTAAGTTACAAGACCGTTTCCTTGAACAAGGAGACAGCCAAGAAAGAGTGGGTGGTGATTGACGCTACCGACCAGGTAGTAGGTCGTCTGTGCTCTAAGGTAGCAAAGTTGCTGCGCGGCAAATATAAGCCCAGTTTCACTCCCCATGTAGATTGTGGCGACAACGTTATCATCATCAACGCTGCAAAAGTAGTATTTACCGGCAAGAAAGAGACCGACAAGGTGTACACACGCTATACTGGTTACCCGGGTGGACAGCGTTTCAACACCCCTGCCGAACTTCGCAAGAAGAACGACGGTGTGGAGCGCATCATCCGTCATGCCGTGAAGGGTATGCTGCCCAAGGGTCCCCTTGGCCGTCACATCCTGAACAACCTGTATGTATACGAGGGAACCGAGCACGCACACGAGGCTCAGAAACCCAAAGCCATAGATATTAACCAGTATAAATAAGCATAAAGCATGGAAATGATCAATGCAATAGGTCGCCGCAAGAGTGCCATAGCACGCGTATATCTGACCGAAGGTACAGGCAAGATTACCATAAACAAGAAGGAACTGTCCGAATACTTCCCCTCTGCCATACTGCAGTATGTGGTGAAGCAGCCCCTGAGCCTGCTCGAGGCTACTGAGAAATACGACATAAAAGCCAACCTCGACGGTGGTGGTTTCACCGGTCAGAGTCAGGCTCTGCGTCTCGCCATCGCCCGCGCTTTGGTGAAGGTAAATGCCGAGGACAAGAAGAACCTGAAGGATCATGGCTTCCTCACCCGCGACTCTCGCGTGGTAGAGCGCAAGAAGCCCGGTCAGCCCAAGGCACGTCGTCGCTTCCAGTTCAGTAAGCGTTAACATACTGAGCAGTTTAGCATCCAAACCGACGAGACCCGCCGCCACAGGTGGCTACCCGCCAGTTGGTATAAACTATACTAAAAGGAACGTAAACATAAACAATACACAACAATGTCAAGAACAAATTTTGATATGCTGCTCGAGGCTGGCTGCCACTTCGGTCACCTCCGCCGCAAATGGAACCCCGCCATGGCTCCCTACATCTTCATGGAGCGCAATGGCATTCACATCATAGACCTGCACAAGACCGTAGCCAAGATAGACGAGGCTGCCGAGGCTCTGAAGCAGATAGCAAAGTCGGGAAAGAAAATACTCTTTGTCGCTACTAAAAAACAGGCCAAGAGCATTGTGGAAGAGAAAGCCACAAGCATCAATATGCCCTACGTCATCGAGCGCTGGCCCGGTGGCATGCTCACCAACTTCGCCACTATCCGCAAGGCTGTGAAGAAGATGTCAAACATAGACAAACTGATGAACGATGGCACATTCAGCAACCTCTCCAAGCGCGAACTGCTGCAGGTGACCCGCCAGCGCGCCAAACTGGAGAAGAACCTCGGTTCTATAGCCGACCTCACCCGTCAGCCTGCTGCCATATTCGTGGTAGACGTGATGAAGGAGAACATCGCCGTGAAGGAGGCCAACCGTCTGGGTATACCCGTGTTCGGTATCGTGGACACCAACTCCAACCCCGATGACGTGGACTTCGTAATCCCCGCCAACGATGATGCCAAGGACAGCATCGACGTGATACTCACCGCTTGCTGCCAAGCCATAGCAGAGGGTCTGGAGGAGCGTAAGGCAGAGAAGGCTGACGAGAAAGCAGCCAACGAACAGCCCGAAGAGAACGCAGAGCGTCCACGCCGTCCCCGTCGCGCACGTCGCGAAGAGGAAGTAGCAGAGGCTCCCGCCGCTGAGGAGGCACCCGCTGCTGAAGAGGCACCCGCCGCTGAGTAATCAATATTTTACAAACCAAAAAACAAAGAACAACAACAAATTATGGCTGTTACAATTGCCGATATACAGAAACTGCGCAAGATGACCGGCGCAGGTCTGGCAGACTGCAAAAAGGCTCTCACTGAGGCTGAGGGCGATCTGGAAAAGGCTATCGAACTGGTGCGCCAGCGCGGTCTTGCCATCGCAGCCAAGCGCAGCGACCGTGAGACTTCAAACGGTTGCGTGCTGGTGAAGGTGGTGGACGGCTTCGGAGCAATGATTGCCCTGAAGTGCGAGACTGACTTCGTGGCCAACGGTAAGGACTTCATCGCTCTCACACAGAGCATCCTCGATGCCGCAGTAGAAAACCGCTGCAAGAGCCTCGACGAGGTGCAGGCCCTTACTCTCGCCGACGGTGCCGTAGTGAAGGATGCCGTGGTACAGCGTTCGGGTATCACCGGTGAGAAGATGGAACTCGATGGCTACAACTTCATCGAGGGCGACAACATCTACACCTACAACCACCAGAACAAGAACATACTGTGCACCATGGTTCAGATGAACAAGAAGGCCGACGAGGCTGGTCACAACATGGCTCTGCAGGTGGCAAACACCAACCCCATGGGTCTCGACGTGAACGACATACCCGAGAGCGTGAAGGAAAGCGAACTCAAGGTTGCCATAGAGAAGACCAAAGAGGAGCAGGTGCAGAAAGCCGTGGAGGCTGCACTGCAGAAGGCTGGCTTCAACCTCTATATCGCTGAGAACGAGGAGCACATAGCAGAGGGTATCGCCAAAGGCAATATCACCGAGGCTCAGGCTCAGGAGATACGCGACCTGAAGGTGCGCGTGGCTGAAGAGAAGGCTGCCAACCTGCCTGCTCAGATGATACAGAATATTGCTCAGGGTCGCCTGCAGAAGTTCTTCAAGGACAGCTGCCTGGTGAAGCAGGGCTATATCTGGGACACCAAGAAGAGCGTGAGCGACTATCTGAAGGAAGCCGACAAGGAACTTCAGGTTGTCAACTTCAAGCGCTTCACTCTGCGTGCCGAGTAATCATTAGCACTGACATACCGCTGAAGGACGCGACACTCACCATCACGGCGAGACGCGTCCTTCACTGTTATTACCCACCAACCTAATCTCACTGTCCATGAAGATATTTGCCATAGGAAAGAACTACGCCGCACACAATAAAGAACTGGATGGCACGTTATTAAAACCAGAACAACCGGTGGTATTCATGATGCCCGACACGGCACTGCTCACCCGCCACCGCCCATTCTTCCTGCCCGACGACATGGGACGGATAGACTACGAGGCGGAGGTGGTGGTGCGTATATGTAGGTTGGGCAAGAGCATACCCCAGAGATTTGCACACCGCTACTACGATGCCGTGACTGTGGGCATAGACTTTACCGCCCGCGACATGCAGAAGGCATTGCGCTCCAAGGGCTTGCCCTGGGAACTGAGCAAGTGCTTCGATGGCGCCGCCGCCGTGGGTGACTGGGTAGAGATGAGTGAGGCGGGCGACATTAACCAACTGCTCTTCCATCTCGACATAAACGGACAGACGGTACAAGAGGGTTGCACCGCCGATATGTACTACAGTGTGGACGAACTGATAGCCTATATCAGTAAGTATATCACACTGCGCCAAGGCGACCTGCTCTTCACCGGCACACCCGTAGGAGTAGGCCCGGTGCATATAGACGACCACCTGGAGGGCTACCTCCACCAAAAGAAGGTGTTGGAGTTTAACGTAAAATGACAGAGGGAATATCATGATGATAAAGCGCTGCATATACACACTGGCACTTGCCCTGTGCTGCATACACGTGCAGGCACAGCAGTTCTATAACCTCACGGCACAAGAGGTGAGCATCGACTCGCTATTGCCGCGCTGCACATACCTGCTGCCACTGAGCGGACAGTATGCCGACTCCGTGTACCAGGTGTCTGTGCTCTATCCCGAGTATATAGACATGAGTGCCGCCGACCGTGCACGCTATGCCGCCCTCACATCCGACCCCCTGCCTGCAAATCCACAGGTAGACGTGCATACCGTCGTCGACCGCAAGAGAGGTGCCCTGCAGGTGTCCTTCTCGCCCCTGGTGCACCACGACGGACGAGATAGGATTATCGCCAGTTTCATGCTCCGCGTAGATGCCACCGCCCGCTCTGCCCGTGCCAAACGGGCACGCAAGGCCGACGGCGACATCTATGCTGCCCACTCCGTGCTCAGCGAGGGACGGTGGGCGAAAATCAGGGTAGACCACACCGGCGTGCACCAACTCACCGACGAGGTGGTGAGACAAGCAGGATTTACCAACCCATCGAAGGTGCGCATCTATGGCTATGGAGGCGCACTCCAACCCGAGGTGCTCAGTGCCGACTATCTGGCAGAGCACGATGACCTGAAAGAGATAGAGACATGCACCGTGGCAGGGCGCCGACTGTTCTTCGCCCAGGGTCCGGTGCAGTGGAGCACACCATCCACCATGCGCCGCACACGCAACTACTGCTCCGACTACGGCTACTACCTCATCACCGAAGCCGAGGGAGAACCGCTCACTGCCGACAGTGCCACCTTTGTCAACGCTCACTACCCCCTACCCTCCGACTACCATTCGCTCTATGAGAAGGATGCCTTCTCATGGATGTACGGCGGCAGAAACTTGTTCGACAGCAAACAAATCGCTGCCGGACAGTCGCAGACGGTGACCCTGAGCAACCCCTCCAACAGTAGCACCGGCTCCGTGTCAGTCAACGTTACCTGTGCCACCAACGGGGCGGCACAGGTAACGTTGAACGGCAACATACTTGGCACTATCAATGTGACCATACCAAACAACTACCTCGCCAACCAGGCATCACGCACCTTCCAGGTAAGTGACCTGCAAGGTACCAACGAGGTGACCATTACCGCCGTCAACGGAACCATACACCTGGATTATGTGGATATCTATACCACAGAGCCTAAACCGGCACCCCGACTCTCACAAGCCTGGCCCGCAGCCGAATACGTGCACAATATCACCAACCAGGACCTGCACGGACACGGGGCAGCCGATATGGTGATTATCATACCCACCACACAGAAACTCCTCACCCAGGCACAACGACTCGCCGACTACCACCGCGTGAAGGATGGACTAAGGGTGACCATAGTGCCGGCAGATGAACTGTACAACGAGTTCGCATCGGGCACACCCGACGTCAATGCCTACCGACGCTACCTGAAGATGCTCTACGACCGCGCCACAGACGTGAGCGACATGCCACGCTACCTGCTGCTCTTCGGCGACGGCATGTGGGATAACCGCATGATAACCAATGAGACACGACAACTATCACCCGACGACTTCCTGCTATGCTTTGAGAGCGAAAACTCATTCAGCACCGTATACTGCTACGTAGACGATGGCTTCTACTGTCTGCTGGACGAGGGTGAGGGCGGCACGCCCGTCACCGACAAACTCGACATGGCAGTGGGACGCTTCCCCGTGCGCGATGAGCAACAGGCAAAAATCATGGTAGACAAAAGCATAGCCTATATGAACAACGATGATGCCGGACCCTGGCAAAACACCATCATGTTTATGGGCGATGACGGCGACTGGAACACACACATGCGCGATGTGAACGAAGTGGCAAACATCATAGAGCAAGAGAAACCCGGCTACCTGGTGAAACGCGTGATGTGGGACGTGTATCAGCGCGAGACCTCTGCCACAGGCAACACCTATCCCGAGGTGACACGACTGATAAAGCAGCAACAGGCAGAGGGAGCACTGATAATGGACTACGGAGGGCACGGCTCGGAAATCAGCATCTCGCACGAACGCGTGCTCATGCTCAACGACTTCCAGCAATTTCAAAACAAGCACCTACCCCTGTGGATTACCGCCTCATGCGATGTGTCGCCCTTTGATGGTCCCACCACAAACATTGGTGAGGAGTGTGTGCTCAATGCCAAGGGTGGCAGCATGGCTTTCTTCGGTACCACACGTACCGTATGGACTAACTACAACCGTGTCATCAACCGTGCTTTCATGCGCTACGTGCTGGCAGTAGATGAGGAAGGAAACGCCAATACCATGGGCGAGGCACAAAGACTGACAAAGAACTACCTGGTGACGAGCAGGGAAGACCGCACGGAAAACAAGTTGCAATACTCATTGCTGGGCGACCCCGCCATGCACCTCAACCTGCCCACGTATCAGTTGGTGGTGGACGAGGTGAACGGTACCTCTCCCAAGAACGGACAACTGATAGCCCTGCATGCCGGACAGGTGGTCACCGTGAAGGGACACGTGGAAATCAACAGTCAGCGACTCACCGACTTCACCGGCGATGTGACCACCGTGGTGAGAGACACCAAGGAACTGCGAGTGGGACGCATGAACGACAAAAATGAGACACCTACTGCCATCTCCTTCTACGACCGTATCAACACCCTGTACAACGGCACCAACAGCATGAAGGACGGTGAGTTTGAATTCACCTTCGCCGTGCCACTCGACATAAACTATGCCGACGGCGAGGGCATGATGAACCTGTATGCCGTGGACGAGGAGCACGTGAGAGAGGCTCACGGCGCCTTCAGTGGCTTCACCCTCTCCGGCACATCCGAACACGGCACCGACGGTGTGGGACCCTCTATATATTGTTATCTCAACTCACCATCATTTGTAGACGGTGGATCGGTAAACACCACACCCTTCTTCGTGGCACAAATTACCGATAAGGACGGTATCAATGCCGCCGGCACAGGCATAGGCCACGACCTGCAACTCACCATCGACGGCGAGATGCAACGGTCGTACAACCTCAACGACAATTTCACCTACGACTACGGCAGTTACACATCGGGCTCTACGTTTTATAGCATCCCCACACTCTCCCCTGGCTTGCATCAACTCACCTTCCGTGCCTGGGACGTACTCAACAACTCGTCTACGGCAACCCTGCAGTTCCAGGTGCTGCAAGCCCTGAAGCCCACCCTGTATGAAGTGAACTGTACCACCAACCCCGCCACCACACATACCACCTTCATCATCTCACACGACCGCTCAGGCAGCGATGTGGATGTGGAACTGGAGATTTTCGACATGAGTGGCCGTCTGCTGTGGCGACATAGTGAAAGCGGCGAGTCGACTGGCGAGAACTATGCCATCGACTGGGACCTTACTACCGACGGTGGTCAACGTCTGCAGACGGGTGTATACCTGTACCGTGTGCTGCTGAGCAGCGACGGCAGCACCCAGGCATCAAAAGCCAAGAAACTGGTTATCATAGGCAATAAATAAGGTGCCTGAGCGTTAATAATTACGTCTACGCAAAGAAGAAGAGAAAAGATGAAAAGAAACACAAGGCTATTAGCCACCATGATGCTTGCTGCAGTGGCTCTCACCGCTTCTGCCCAGAAAAAAGAGGATATGTTCAATCCCGTGAACACCTCTGTCACCTCGCAGACAATCGCTCCCGATGCCCGCTCTGCCGGTATGGGCGATGTAGGTGCTGCCACCGACCCCGACGTGGTGTCGCAATACTGGAACCCCGCCAAATATCCGTTCAACATCTCGCGTGCCGGTGTGGCACTCAACTACACACCGTGGCTGCGACAGTTGGTGAGCGACATGAACCTGGCGTATCTCAGTGGCTATTACCGTATAGGCGACTACAGTGCCATATCTGGTTCGCTGCGCTATTTCACGCTCGGTGAAGTGTATACAAGCAGCAGTCTGGACGATACCAACGACATGACCATCAAGCCCTATGAGATGTCGCTCGACGTAGCATACTCGCTCATGCTCAGCGAGAAGTTCTCGCTCGGTGCCGCAGTGAGATGGATATACTCCGACCTGACCTACGACTACACCGAAGATACGAGTCCCGGCAGTGCCTTCGCCGCCGACCTGTCCATGTATTTCCAAGACTATATCAACATTGGCGACCGCGAGTGTCAACTGGGTCTGGGTATGAACATCAGCAACATAGGTAGTAAAATTACCTTCGGTGGCGACGACAACAGCGAATTTATTCCCACCAACCTGCGCTTGGGTGCCTCATTGATGGTGCCTGTCAACGAATACAACCGCTTCACTATAGCAGCCGATGCCAACAAACTGTTGGTGCCCACCTATCCCAAACAGAAGGAAGGCGAGAGCACAGAGGACTATATGGAGCGTGTGCAGAAGGACTACTACGACGTGTCGAGCATCAGCGGTATATTCAAGAGTTTCGGCGATGCTCCCAACGGTTTCAAGGAGGAGTTGCAGGAGATACAGTGGAGCATAGGTGCTGAGTATGTGTATCACGACCAGTTCTCTATCCGTGCCGGTTACCACCATGAGAGCGAGAACAAAGGTAACCGTAAGTACTTCACCGTGGGTGCGGGCTTCCGTATGAGCGTATTCTCCCTCGATGCCGGTTATGTGATAGCCACCACCAAGAGCAACCCCCTGGACCAGACACTGCGCTTCACCCTGGCATTCGACATGGACGGTATAAAAGACCTGTTTAAACGTCGCTAAAGGCTATGCAGGATATCAGGGTAGGCATGGGCTATGACGTGCACCGGCTGGTAGAGGGCAGGGCACTGTGGTTGGGCGGCATACGCATCCCCCACTCACTTGGTCTGCTGGGACACAGCGATGCCGACGTGCTCATACATGCCATCTGCGATGCCCTGCTCGGCGCAGCCAACTTGCGCGACATAGGCTACCACTTCCCCGACACCTCTGCCGATACCCTTGATATGGACAGCAAGGTGATACTCAAGGGCACCGTGGACCTGCTGGCCACCAAGGGCTACCGTGTGGGCAACATAGACGCCACGATATGCGCCGAACGACCCAAAATCAACCCCCACGTGCCTGCCATGCGCTCATGCATGGCACAGGTGATGGGCATAGACGAAGACCGCATATCCATCAAAGCCACCACCACCGAGCGTCTGGGCTTCACCGGTCGTGAAGAGGGCATAAGTGCCTATGCCGTGGCACTAATCTCCAAAGGAATATAATTTTTATTCCATTACTTGCAAGATTGACTTGCATTATGTATTTCTACATAATGCATTTTTGCATAATCACTTTTATCACCCACCGACATACTGTTTATGCTATGGTTGAAAAACTATTGATATAAGTGGTATCATGATGCTATGAGGTACGCCATAAATAATGCGCTGCAACCCTCTCTTGGATTGCAGCGCATCGGTATGTTTAACTAAAAATCCTTTTCTTAAAACCAAAGGGAACCTCACGGCCTCCTTTGTTGTCCAGATTAAACAATCTTCATAATTACCTTAAACCTAATAACTAAAAACCTAAATCTATTACTACTAACCTAAACAATCTATTAACCTTTTGACGATGCAAAGATACAACGATTTTCACCCTCAGTCAATACTTTTTGGTTCAATTCTCCCCAAAACTGCCATTTATTTGATTTAAATCAACTGTTGTGTGCGCAAACAGTTATATTTTTTTGTAATTTTTTTGGTAAAACCTGTTTTTTTTATATTTTTGCTCATGCAAAATACACTGACATGAGAGTTCTAATTGTTAACACAAGTGAGAAGACGGGCGGTGCCGCAGTTGCTGCCAACCGTCTGATGGAGGCATTGAACAATAATGGCGTGAAAGCCAAAATGCTGGTAAAGGACAAGGATAGTGACAACATCACCGTTGTGGGTCTGAAGAAAGGCGCATGCTCCAGGTGGAACTTCCTCTGGGAGCGGTGGAAGATATACTCAGCCCTTCACCTCTCCCGCAAGCACCTCTTTGATATTGACACCGCATCGATGGGTGCCGACATCACTACGATGAGGGAGTTTAAAGAGGCAGATATCATACACCTGCACTGGATCAACCAGGGCATGCTGTCGCTTTCGAGCATCCGAAAGATACTCAACTCGGGCAAGCCCGTGGTGTGGACCATGCACGATGCCTGGCCTGCCACTGGCATATGCCACTACACCCGCGGCTGTCAGGCATTTACCACCATCTGTGGCAACTGCCCATTCCTGCCAGGCGAGGGTTCGAAGAAGGACTTGGCCAACAGGGTGTGGCACCGTAAGAACCAACTCTTCCAGGGCAATCACATCTCATTCGTGGCATGCAGCAAGTGGCTGGAAGGTCTCTCGCGCAAGAGTGCCCTGCTGCGCGGTCAGGAAATAACCAACATCCCCAACACCATCGACACTCACGTATTTTGCAGAAAAGACAAACAGGGAGCCCGCACACGCGTGGGACTGCCTACCGACAAACGTATCATACTCTTCGTGTCGCAGAGGGTGACCGACCGTCGCAAGGGCATGGACTTCATGATAGAGGCCATAGACCGTCTGGTGGCGGAACGTCCCGAGGTGAAGGAGAACACCGTGATAGCCATCATGGGCGGACACTCCGAGAACTTCGACCATCACCTGGCTCTGCCCGTCTATTCCTTAGGATACATACACGATGAGAAGAAGATAGTGGATGTGTACAACAGTGCCGATGTGTTCGTATTGCCATCGCTGGAAGACAACCTGCCCAACACCATCATGGAGGCGTTGGCATGCGGTGTGCCCTGCGTAGGCTTCAAGGTGGGCGGCATACCCGAGGAGATAGAACACGAGAAGAACGGCTACGTGGCGAAGTATCGCGACAGTCTGGACCTGGCACACGGCATCTACTGGTGCCTGAACGAAGCCGACTACCAGATGCTCAGCGACAACGCGATAAAGAAGGTGGCGACAGCCTACTCGCAGCGGAATGTGGCACTCAAGTACATAGAGGTGTACAATCAGGCCATGGCAACCAAGAACTACAATATATGATGGTAATCAGTCTGGTCACCATCACCTTCCGCGCAGAGAGGGTGCTACCCCCCACCCTGCACAGTGTGATGATGCAGGACTATGCGCACATACAACATATCATAATAGACGGTGCCTCGGACGATGGCACCATGGAAATAGTGAGAGCCTACAAGCAGCAATGCGATGAGGGTTCTCACATTTCTGTTTGTGTGGTGAGCGAGCCCGACCGTGGCATATACGATGCCATGAACAAGGGACTGCAAAGGGCCACTGGCAGTTATGTGTGTTTCCTAAATGCCGGCGACCGCTTGGCTGATGCCAACACCCTCTCGCGTGTCGCATTCTGTGTGGAGCGACTGGAACACAACAACATGCCTGCTGTAATCTATGGCGACACAAACATTGTAGACGCTGAGGGCAAGATATTACGCCCACGCCATCTGAGTGCCCCTACACACTTGTCGTGGCGCTCGTTCAAACGTGGTATGCTGGTGTGCCACCAAGCCTTTTACGCACGCACAGACATAGCACGCAATGTGAAGTACGACCTGCGCTACCGCTACTCTGCCGATGTGGACTGGTGCATCAGGGTGATGAAAGAGGCAGACAGACTACGCCTGCCGCTGGTCAAGGCAGAGGGTGTAGTGGCTCACTATCTGGAGGAGGGAGCCACCACCGAGCACCACAAAGAGTCACTCAAGGAGCGATTCCAGGTGATGCTCCACCACTATGGTTTTCTCACTACAGTGGCAATGCACATCGGCTTTGCCGTAGCCAAATTATTTAAGTTACGTTAATTTTTAGAGCCAATATTTGCAATACGGCGATTTTTTCCTATATTTGCAAAGTAATTTATTATCTAATCACTTATAACACTTACAATTATGAAGAGATTATTCTTTAGCGCATCAATCATGGTGGCTGCTCTGTCGTTCTCGCTGAACGCAAATGCACAGAAGCCCAAGAAGGTGAAGATGAACACCACCGTTTCTACACAGAATGGTAGCAGCAGCACGGTAGACAAGAACAAGGACACACAGTACAATGGTTCTGCCTCTATGGGCAAAAAGGATGGCCAGTGCACCTCTAAGAACAATGGCAATGGCAACTGCAACAAAGGCAAGGACGGTTGCTGCAAGGACAAGAGACCTGGTCAGGCTATAAATACCAATCAGCAGAAGATTGCGAAATAACTCATTTCCAAGAAATGAATGATTAAGGTGGAGACAAATAGAATTGTCTCCACCTTTTTTTAGCAAAGAAATATCTAGATAATCTAGAATATCTAGAAAATCTAGAATATCTAGAAAATCTAGAGAATCTAGAATATCTAGAAAATCTAGAATATCTAGAAAATCTAGAGAAAGTGTGTGTACCTTTGCTTCGCGAAGGTATTCACGTTCGGAAAAACAAAAATTATTTTGGTTTTTCTCTCACTTAATCGTAACTTTGCCACATGAACAGAATTACACAGGCGGTGCTGCTGTCTGCCTCTACGCTGAGGATGGTGCCCCACATATTATACTACGTCACCCACAAAAGGCGTATCGATGCCGACCTGGTGAAATGTCAGGACCGCAGAGCCACCGTCGTCAACTTCATCAAGACCTGTACCCGCGAGCGCAGCTTCCGCAACCTGTTCTACTACCGCATGGGCGAATATGTGGCAGTATTCATGAAATGGATGCTGCCACCGGAGAAGACCATGCATATATGGTGCCCTGAGATAGGAGCGGGCGCACACTTCGAACACTCCTACGCCACGTACCTGAATGCAGAGAAGATAGGCAGGGATTTCTACTGCCTGCAGCTGGTGACCCTGGGCAATGACGGCAGGGAGCGACGACCTGTAATAGGCGACGGTGTGAAGATATTCACAGGTGCCACCGTCTTCGGCGGCATACGCATAGGCGACCACGTGACCATAGGAGCTGGTGCTGTGGTAAACAAAGATGTACCCGACCACTGTACGGTGGCAGGCAATCCGGCACGGATAGTGAAGAAAGACGGCAGACGAGTAGACTTACCACTATGACAAAGAAAGCGATGAAGGCACCACTCACCAGAGAAGAACAGCAGATGCTGAGGGAGCGCTTCAACCCTGAGGGTTCACCCATACGCCGGCAGCAACTGCGCATGCTCGAGATGCTGCTGCATATAGACGAGATATGCCGGCGGCACGACATACGCTACTGGTTGAGCAGCGGCACGCTGATAGGCGCCGTCAGGCACAATGGGTTCATACCGTGGGACGACGATCTGGACATAGAGATGATGCGCCGCGACTACAAACGTCTGCTCGCCGTTCTCCCCAAGGAGTTGCCCGACACCATGGCGGTGCAGACCATAGACAGCGACCCCGGCTATTTCTTCTGCTATGCCAAGGTGCGCGACCTGCGTTCTTTCCTCGCCGAGACCAACGACTACGACCGCCGCTGCAAATACCGCGGGGTGTACATAGATATCTTTCCCATGGAACAACAGCGCATGGCGGTACATAAATGGTCGGAAACGGCACACGGTCATGTGTACAAGATGTGGCGCACCAGCAAGGACGATGACAAGCAACTGAGACGTATAAGACTGCTGACACACTTCAATTTGAACATCATACACCCCATACTGAGAACCGTGAACCGGCTGACAGGGGCACACATCATCACCTCGGGTCTGGGAGTGCCCTTCCACAACCGCAGATACAAGGAAGATATATTCCCACTGACCACACACGAGTTTGAAGGACACCTGCTGCCCGTGCCCCACAATGCCGACCACATGCTACGGCTGATGTACGGTGACTATATGCAACTGCCCGACATAGAGAAGATAACACAACACGCATCGGATATGCGGATAGACGAGTGAGCAGATGGAGACACTGAAAGAGAAGACGGCAAAAGGACTGTTCTGGGGCGGAATGAACAATGGCGTGCAGCAGGTCACGGGACTGGTCTTCGGCATCATCTTAGGGCGCCTGCTCTCGCCCTACGACTATGGCATGATGGCGATGATCAGCATCTTCTCGCTCATAGCCAGTGAACTGCAGAGCAGCGGTTTCAAGTCGGCATTAGTCAACATGCAGCATCCGCAGCACGAAGACTACAACAGCGCACTGTGGTTCAATGTGATGATGGGCGGCGCCATATACCTTATCCTTTTTTTTGCTGCACCGCTGATAGCCGACTATTACGACAATGCCGACCTGGTGCCGCTGAGCCGCTACGCCTTCCTTGGCTTCGTCTTTGCCTCATGGGGTGTGGCACAGTCGGCATACCTCACCAAGAATCTGCGCATCAAGGAGATAGCCCAGACGGGCATGACGGCGGTGATAGTATCGTCGGTGGCTGGCGCACTGATGGCATGGCAAGGGTTTGGCTACTGGTCGCTTGCCACTCAGACCAACCTGTTCATACTCATCAATACCGTGCTGCTGTGGTACCACTCCGACTGGCGCCCCACCCTGCAGTTCTCGTGGAGACCTATCAAGCGGATGCTACCCTTCGGGGTGAGGATGCTGATGTCTGCCATACTGCAACATATCAACGGCAACATACTCAATATACTGATAGGTAGATACTTCACTGCTCACAGCGCGGGCAACTACTACCAAGCCAACCAATGGAACCAGAAATGCTACCTGCTGGTACAGAACATGATGGCACAGGTGGCACAACCCGTGCTGGTGGCTCTCGACGAGGAGCGTGACAGGCAGTTGGCAGCCTTTCGCAAGATGGTGCGCCTGGTGGCATTTCTCGCCTTCCCCCTGCTCTTCGGATTGGGACTGGTGGCGGAGGAGTTTATCACCATCGCCATAACCGAGAAGTGGGCAGAGTCCGCCCACCTGCTGCGCATACTCTGCGTGGCAGGTGCCGTGATACCCGTGAGCACCATGCTCTCCAACATGGTGGTGAGCAAGGGGCGGAGCGACATATACCTGTGGGTGACCCTGGCACTGGGCATCATGCAGATAGCATTGATGGTGCTGCTGCACCAGTGGGGCATCCACACCATGGTGATAGCCTATACGGTGCTGCATGTGTCGTGGTTGCTGGTGTGGTGGTTTTTCGTCAAGAGACTGATGGGCTACACCCTGCTCATGCTCGCTGCCGATGTGCTGCCCTTTGCCCTGGCAGCCCTGGCGGTGATGACAGCCACACATTTCGCCACACTGACCATCACTCCGCTGTGGCTGCTGCTCCTCACACGCGTGGCAGTGGCGGCGGTGCTCTATTATATAGTGATGCGACTGGCACATGCCGTGATACTAAACGAGTGTGTGCAGTTTATAAAATCTAAAATCAAAAGACCATGAAACATCCTGCAAAGACTGACGTATCAGTGCTCATACTTTTCTTCAACCGCCCGGAACACCTGAGGGCGGTGTTCAATGAGGTGAGGGAGGCACGCCCCGCCCGTCTGTTTCTCTATCAGGACGGTCCACGTGGAGAGCACGATATGGCGGGCATAGAGGCTTGCCGCGAGGTGGTGGCAGAGATAGACTGGGAGTGCGAGGTGCACCGCCTGTACCAGAAGCGCAACTATGGTTGCGATCCATCGGAATACCTTTCGCAGAAATGGGCTTTTTCCTATACCGACAAGTGCATAGTACTGGAGGATGACGACGTGCCCTCGCAGGCATTCTTCCCCTTCTGCAAGGAGATGCTCGACCGCTATGAGCACGATGAGCGCATAGCCATGATATGCGGGTTTAACGAGGATGAACAGACACCCCACTGCTCAGACAGTTATTTCTTCACTTCCATCTTCGCCATCTGGGGCTGGGCATCGTGGCGGAGAGTGATAGACCAGTGGGAGGGCGACTACGCCTTCCTGGACGACAAGGATGGTATGAGACGGCTGACAGACCTGTGCAGACAACGCCGCTACCGCAAGGACTTCATACCCATGTGCCATAACCACCGTGCCACGGGCAAGGAATATTACGAAAGTATCTTCTGGGCGAGTATGCTGCTGCACTCGCAACTCGCCATAATGCCGCAGAAGAACATGATCAACAACCTGGGACTGAGTGCCGACTCTACCCATTTCGGCGGCAGCATAGACACCACCCCCCGTGCATACAGGCGCATATTCACCATGAAGCGTCATGAACTGGAGTTTCCGCTCCGGCATCCCAAGTACGTGATAGAGGATGTGTCGTACAAGGAGCGCTTATACCGCACCAACGCCTGGGGACACCCGTGGGTGAAAGTGGGGCGCTCGGCAGAGGAACTGTGGCTCAACCTCAGACATGGCAACTTCTCTGCCATAACCACAGCCATAAAACGCCGGTGGCGCAAGACCACAGGCAAGGAAAAACACGCTTAAATCACAGGGAAACTATAGGTACAGACGGCGACGGTCGATGATATCCGCCACGGCAGCGGGCACAAGATGCCGGTAGGGCATTCCATCATGCACCATCTGTCGTATCTGAGTGCTGCTCACATCCATCAGAGGAGCCTCCACCACTTGCACATTGACAGGCAGTGCAGCCATGTCTATATCGCTGCCACTACGCGGATAGACCACTATATGGTATCTCTGTAGAATCTCCTCATGGTGATACCACTGGGGGAAACGCTCCCAGTTGTCACCTCCCAATATCAGAACAAATTCATCATCAGGATAATCGGCACTCAATGACTGCAGCGTATGCCAGGTATACGACGGCCGTGGCAGCCGGAACTCATAGCCGGATGCCACCAGACGGCAACTGCGTCGGGTGGCAGCACGTACCATCTGCAGTCGCAGGTCGTCTGCCAGCAACGCATCCTGCTGCTTCCACGGGTTCTGCGGTGTCACCATTAGCCACACCTCATCAAGTGACGCCCGCCGTTGTATGGCGCGAGCCAGTCTGAGGTGCCCATGGTGTATGGGGTTGAAAGTGCCACCGAAGAGTCCGATACGTCTACTCATCTTTCAGGAAACGGCTTACCATCTCGTATGCCCCGCATGCGGCACGCTCCAAGTTGTCGTTCACCAGCACACGGTCAAACTGCGGAGCGAAGGTCAATTCGTATGCCGCCTTCTCCACACGGGTGGCTATCACCTCGGCACTGTCAGTGCCGCGAGCCTGGAGCCGGCGTTGCAACTCTTCGATAGATGGCGGCTGGATAAAGATGCTCAGGGCACGCTCACCGTAGTGGCGCTTGATATTGACACCACCCTTCACATCCACATCAAACACCACGGTAAAGCCCTGAGAGGACAGTTCCTCCACCTGTGATTTGAGGGTGCCGTAGAAGCGTCCCGGATACACCTCTTCATACTCCAGAAACTCATCCGCCTGTATGCGACGGCGAAACTCCTCCTCCGAGAGGAAGAAATACTCCACACCGTTCTGCTCTGTGCCCCTGGGAGCCCTGCTGGTGCATGAGATGCTGAACGCCAGACGCAAATCCTCATGCTGCATCAGCCTGCCGATGATAGTACTCTTGCCACTGCCACTGGGGGCAGACACGATAATCAGTTTTCCTTGTTTCTCTGCCATGACACTATAATACGTTGAGTACCTGTTCCTTTATCTGTTCCAGTTCATCCTTCATCATCACCACGGTGTTTTGCATCTCAGCCTGGTTGCTCTTCGAGCCCGTGGTATTGATTTCCCTGCCCATCTCCTGCGCTATAAAGCCCAGTTTCTTGCCCTGTGCCGTACCTTCAGCCATGGTATCTCGGAAGTACTTCAGATGATTGGCCAGTCGCTGTTTCTCTTCACTTATGTCCAGTTTCTCTATGTAGTATATCATCTCCTGTTCCAGGCGGTTGCGGTCATAGTCCACGCCCGGTATGGCAGTCAGAGCCTCCTCTATGCGAGTGCGTATGCGCTCTACCCGTCCACGTTCGTACTGCTCTATCGTGCCCAGAAGACGTTCTATATTGTCCACCTTCTCGGTGAACTTCTTCTCAAGGGCGGCACCCTCCTGTCGGCGGAAAGCCACCAGTTGCTCTATAGCCATATTAAGAGCCTGGCATACAGCCTGCCACTCATCGGCATCGAGCACCTCTATCTCAGTGCGCGCCATCACATCGGGCATACGCATGATAGTGGCTATCCAATCAGCGGGTTCGGGCAACCCGTAATTGGTGGTGAGTTCGCGCAACTGCTTGTAGTAGTTTGCCACGAGAGCGGCATTGATGGGCACACCCTCGGCAGCAGCATCCTTCTCTATCCACACAGACACGTCTACCTTGCCACGCACCAGAGCTGCCGCCACACACTGGCGTACCTCCAGTTCCTTCTCACGGTAGAGAGGTGCTATACGTATAGAAAGGTCAAGTGTCTTGCTGTTGAGCGACTTAATCTCTACATGGATTTTCTTTTCCTGGTATTGAACCACTGCCTGGCCGTAGCCTGTCATCGACTGTATCATTGCTGTTTCCGGTATAAATTTGGTGTTGGATCGATGTGCGAGTGCGTGGTATAAGCCTGCATTTCTCGTGCCACATCCAATAAATTTATGCAAAAGTAATAAAATCTGCAGAAAAATAAGTATTTTTGCACACTATTTTAAATTATTGATTTATAATGTCGTGCATATTACATATTGACACGAGTACTTCCGTGTGCAGTGTGGCTGTGAGCGAGGACGGTTTGTGCATATACCACGAGGAGGACCTGACGGGTCAGCACCACGCCGAACTGCTGGGTACCTACGTGGACCAGGCACTTTCATTTATCGACAGTCATGCTATCCCCCTGGATGCCGTGGCAGTGAGCAGCGGCCCCGGCTCCTACACTGGTCTGCGCATCGGTGTGTCTATGGCAAAAGGCATATGCTATGCCCTTGGCATACCATTGCTCAGTGTGCCCACCCTCCAACTGCTTACCGTGCCGGTACTTCTGGGCAGGGAACTGGAGGATGACGCTCTGCTCTGTCCGATGATCGACGCACGCCGCATGGAGGTGTACGCCGCCGTGTACGACCGTGCCCTAAGAGAGGTGCGCGGCACCCAGGCAGACATAGTGGAGGCCGACACGTACAAGGAGTGGCTGGAGCAACACCCCGTATACTTCATAGGCAACGGTGCCGAGAAGTGCCGCCAGGTGATAGAACATCCCAATGCACGGTGGATAGAAGGCATAGTGCCACTGGCAAAACACATGTTTCCGCTGGCAGAGAAGAAACTGCTGAACCAACAGACGGAAGATGTGGCGTACTTCGTGCCCTTCTATCTGAAGGACTTCGTGGCAAAGACACCAAAGAAACTGATATAATCCCCATACAGACATGAACATTGACGGATTGGACTATAATACTCAGCGTGACGCGCTGAAACTGCCCGAATACGGACGCGAGATACAGAAGATGGTGGAGCATGCGCTCACTCTGCCCACCAAGGCAGAGAGACAACAGTGTGCCGAGAGCATCATCAGCATCATGCAGCGCATGTTTCCGCAGAACCGTGGCAACCGCGACTACCTACAGAAACTGTGGGACCACCTGGCGCTCATGAGCAATTTCCAACTCGACATCGACTACCCTTACGATGTGCACCAGGCAGAGAACCTGAGCACACGTCCCGACCCCTTACCCTACCCTATGCAGAACATCCCCGTGCGCCACTACGGTCACATGCTCTTTGAGGTGTTTGACAAACTGAAGACCATGCCCGAAGGTGCCGAGCGCGACGAACTGGTACGCCAGACTGCCAACCAGATGAAGAAGTCGCTATTGCAATGGAGCCACGGCTCTGCCACCGACACCAAAGTGGCAGCCGACCTGGAGCACTTTACCGACGGTGCCATCCGTCTGGACCTCAACACCTTCCGCTTTGAAAAGATAAACGAGAAGGAACTACTGGCAAGCAACGAGCCACGCAAGAAAAAGAAGAAGTAGAGCCCATGGAGTCATTTATCATAGAGGGCGGCAGACGACTGCAAGGCTCCATCACCCCTCAGGGAGCCAAGAACGAAGCTCTGGAAGTGATATGCGCCACCCTGCTCACTGGCGAGGAAGTGCGCATAAAGAACATACCCAACATACTGGATGTAAACAATTTGATGCTGCTGTTGCAGGACATGGGTGTGAAGGTGACACGTTCTGCCACCAACGAATTTGTGTTTCAGGCAGACGAACTGAACTTAGACTATCTGGAGAGCGACGAGTTCGTGAAGAAATGCTCGTCGCTGCGTGGCAGCGTGCTGATGATAGGTCCGCTGCTCGCCCGCTTCCACCGTGCTGTGGTGGCGAAGCCCGGTGGCGATAAGATAGGCAGACGCCGTCTGGACACCCACTTCCTTGGTTTCAAAAATCTGGGTGCCTCCTTCGAACGTGTGGAGGGCCGTGATGTGTTTGCCCTGCATGCCGAGCAATTGGTGGGCAGCGATATGTTGCTCGATGAGGCCTCGGTCACCGGCACCGCCAATATCATCATGGCAGCGGTGCTGGCAAGCGGCACCACCACCATCTACAACGCTGCTTGCGAACCCTACATACAGCAGTTGTGCCGCATGCTCAACAGTATGGGGGCACGCATAAGCGGCATAGCATCCAACCTGCTCACCATAGAGGGTGTGGAGAGTCTGCATGGCTGCACCCACGCCATACTGCCCGACATGATAGAGGTGGGCTCGTTTATCGGCATGGCGGCCATGGTGGGCGACGGCATACACATAGACAACGTGTCGTTGAAGAACCTGGGTATCATACCCGATGCCTTCCGCCGTCTGGGTGTGCAGATACAGGTGGAGGGCGACAGCCTCTTCATACCCCATCACGACCACTACGAGATAGACTCGTTTATTGACGGCACTATCATGACCCTGGCAGATGCTCCGTGGCCTGGACTCACACCCGACCTACTGTCGGTGCTGGTGGTAGTGGCCACTCAGGCAAGGGGCAGCGTGCTCATACACCAGAAGATGTTTGAGAGCAGGCTGTTCTTCGTGGATAAACTCATAGACATGGGTGCACAGATTATACTCTGCGACCCCCACCGAGCCGTGGTGGTGGGTCACGACCACCATAAGCGCTTGCGCCCTGGGCGCATGAGCAGCCCCGACATACGCGCCGGCATAGCACTGCTCATAGCCGCCATGTCAGCCAACGGCATATCACGCATAGACAACATAGCACAGATAGACCGAGGCTATGAGAGTATAGAGAAGCGACTGAACTCGCTGGGAGCCAATATACAGAGGGTGACGTACTGATGATAGCAGAACAGCAGGTGATGCCCATAGGCAAGGTGGGCAAGGCTCATGGTGTGAGGGGCGAGGTGACGGTATACATAGACAATGATGTGTTCGACCGTGTGGACGCCGACTATCTGGTGCTGCGCATTGACGGCATACTGGTGCCCTTCTTCATAGAGGAGTATCGCTGGCGCAACGACAGTACGGTGCTCATGAAATTCTGCGACATAGACAGTATGCAGCAAGCACGCGACCTCACTGGATGCGAGGTACTCTTCCCCCGGCACTTGGCAGACGAGGAAGGCGAAACCGACATACGCAGCATAGTGGGATTTGAACTCTATGACGGCGACACACCCGTGGGCACCGTCACAGGCATAGACAGCAGTACCATCAACATACTGATGGAAGTGCGCACCCCGCAAGGCACCGACATACTCATACCCGCGGGTGCCGAACTAATCACCTCTATCAACATGGAGCAGCAGCGCATAGTGATGGCACTGCCCGTAGGATTATTAGACTTATGATATGAAAAAACAGATATGTATATTAGGCTCCACTGGGTCTATAGGCACTCAGGCCCTGGACGTGATAAGTGAGCACAGCGACCTTTTCGAGGTATATTGTCTCACTGCCAACAGTCGCTACGAACTGCTGGCTGAGCAGGCAGTGCGCTTCCATGCCGCCGCGGTGGTGATAGCCGATGAACGCTTCTACGACCCACTGTGCAGCCTGCTCAGCAGCCACCCTGAGATAAAGGTGTATGGTGGCACCCATGCACTGTGCGAGATAGTAGAGGCAGGACCGATAGACATGGTGCTCACTGCGATGGTGGGCTTTGCCGGTCTGGCTCCCACCATTCATGCCATACGTGCCGGCAAGAAGATCTGCTTAGCAAACAAGGAGACGCTGGTGGTAGCAGGCGAACTGATATGCGACCTCGCCACACGCTACCACTCCCCCATCCTGCCGGTAGACAGTGAGCACTCTGCCATATTCCAGAGCATTGTGGGTGAGGACTCCAACGAGATAGAGAAGATACTTCTCACTGCCAGCGGCGGTCCCTTCCGCACCTTCACCGATGAGCAGATGGCCACGGTGACCAAGCGCGATGCCCTGCGCCACCCCACCTGGGATATGGGTGCGAAAATCACCATAGACAGTGCCACGATGATGAACAAGGGTTTCGAGGTGATAGAGGCACGCTGGCTCTTCGGTGTGCCCGCCGACCGCATACAGGTGCTCGTGCACCCACAGTCGATAGTGCACAGCGCGGTACAGTTTGCCGATGGCTCGGTGAAAGCCCAACTGGGTGTGCCCGACATGCGACTGCCCATACAGTATGCCTTCACCTTCCCCGAACGCATCAGCATGAGCGGCGAGCGACTGGACCTCTTCCGCCAACCGTTGGAATTCTTCGAGCCCGACCTGCGGCGCTTCCGCTGTCTGACACTGGCATACGAGAGTATAGCCCGTGGCGGTAACATGCCCTGTATAGTGAATGCCGCCAACGAGGTGGTGAACAGGGCGTTTCTGGAAGACCGATGCACCTTTGCTGCCATGGCAGACATCATAGAACAGGTGATGGGCAAGGCGACCTATGAGCAACACCCCGACTACGATTGCTATGTGGCTACCGATGCTGAGGCCCGCCGACTGGCACAAGATTTGCTGTAGACAACAACAATGGACACATACATAATTATTTAACGCAAAGACATGGAAATTTTTCTGATACGACTATTACAGTTCATGCTCGCCATCTCTATCCTGGTGCTGCTGCACGAGGGTGGACATTTCTTCTTTGCCAAACTGTTCGGGGTGAAGGTAGACAAGTTCTACCTGTTTTTCGACCCGAGCATAGGCAAGTGGAAGGGCAGCCTGTTCAAGTGGAAGCCCAAGAATAGCGACACCACATACGGTGTGGGTTGGTTGCCACTGGGCGGCTACTGCAAGATAGCAGGCATGATAGACGAGTCTATGGACACCGAGCAGATGAAGCAGCCCGTGCAGAAGTGGGAGTTTCGTGCCAAGCCGGCATGGCAGCGCCTGCTCATCATGATTGGTGGTGTGCTGGTCAACTTCCTCCTTGCCCTGTTCATCTACTCCATGGTACTCTTCCACTGGGGCGACAGTTACGTGGCAGTGAAGGACATGACCATGGGCATGAAGTTTAACAAAGAGGCTCAGGCTCTGGGTTTTAAGGACGGCGACATACTGGTGGGCACCAACGAGGGTGAGTTTACGAAGTTTGATGCCGACCTATATCGCGACCTCGCCGATGCTACACGATGCGATATCATACGCGACGGCAAACCCATGAGCATCAACATGCCCGGCGACCTCTCACTTCTCGACATGCTGAAGACACAACCTACCTTCGTCACTCCCCTTCTACCGGCAGAGATAGACAGTGTGATGCCTGGCGGACCTGCAGACAAGATAGGTATGAAGAAGGGTGACAAGATAGTGGCACTCAACGGCACCGCCATCGACTCATGGAGCGCCTTCACCAACGAGCGCGGCAGACTGGCCGACGTACTCTCTGCTGCCAAGACGGCAGCCGACAGTACCAAGGTGCGCACCGTCTCGCTGGCCTTCACACATAAGGACACTGGCAAGACCGACACCGTGAGCACCGTCCTCACCCCCGACCTCACACTTCAAGTGGGCATGACCAGTTTGCTCACCTACTATAAAGAGACGAAACTGGAGTACGGTTTCTTCGAGAGTTTCCCCGCTGGTGTGAAATACGGTGTGAAGGTGCTCAGCGGTTATGTGGGCGACCTGAAGTACGTGTTCACAGCCGAGGGTGCTAAGTCGCTTGGCGGTTTCGGAGCCATAGGCAGCCTCTTCCCCGCCGAGTGGGACTGGATGATGTTCTGGCGTATGACCGCTTTTCTCAGCATCATTCTCGCCTTCATGAACATACTACCCATCCCAGCCCTTGACGGTGGTCATGTGCTCTTCCTGCTGTGGGAGATGGTAACAGGCAAGGCACCGGGCGAGAAGTTTATGATACGCGCCGAATACATAGGCATAGGCATACTGATGCTATTGATGATAGTGGCAAACCTGAACGACATTCTTAGGTGGATAGGAGTGATGTAGACATATTAACAACTAATAAAACAGACATTCATTATGGACAACAATCAACAGAATCAGAAGGGACAACTCCAGATAGAGGTGTCGCCCGACATGGCGCAGGGTGTATATTCCAACTTCGCCATCATCTCGCATACCAGCAGTGAGTTTGTGGTAGACTGCGCACAGATAATGCCAGGTGTGCCCAAGGCTGTGGTACGCAGCCGTGTGGTACTGGCTCCGGAGCATGCCAAGCGTCTGGCTATGGCTCTGCAAGAGAACATCGTGAAATACGAACAGGAGTTTGGTCGCATAGAACTGCCCAACCGTCAGGGTGGCGGGCGCGCTATCAACCCCTTCACCAAGGGTGAGGCATAAATACCGCCACGCTCCCTTTTATGGCTTACTAAAGAAAGATGTGCATGAGGTTCGACAAACCCCTGCGCATCTTTCTGCTTTTTACTAAAAAAATGGAGAATGAATATCGCAGACTATTTGTACGTTTTTCTTTGGTAGTTTAATCGAAAGTCTTTACTTTTGCACTACACAGTCAAATCGCATACACCAACATGGCACAGGAACGCTACATCAATCCATACACCGACTTCGGTTTCAAGAAACTGTTTGGTACGGAGATGAACAAGGACTTGCTCA
>CAMHPC010000002.1 GCA_946186945.1 uncultured Prevotella sp. | reverse complement strand
TTTATCATTTCTATGTCGTACTCCACGCGCTCTTTTATGCGCTGGGCTTTTATCTCGTCGCCCAGTGACTGGTAGTAGGCGATGCGCTCCACCAGGTCGTCCTGTATCATGCGGATGGCACGCTCTTGCTGCTCCTTGGAGGTGACGAAGAGGTTGCCGGGGTATATCTGATACTCATCGAAACTGCCTACGCGGTGCATGCTCGTGCTCTCCAATTCCTCTATGCGCTCTATCTCGTCGTCCCAGAACACTACGCGCAGCACGTTGTCGCTGTATGCCATGAAGATGTCCACGGTGTCGCCCTTCACACGGAAGTCGCCACGGCTGGGCTCTATGTCGTTGCGGGTGTAGAGGGCGTCGACCAGGCGGCGCAGAAACTGGTTGCGGTTCACGCTCTCGCCCTTGCGGATGCTGATGACGCTGTTGGCCATGGACATAGGACCGCCCATGCCGTAGATGCACGACACGCTGCTCACCACTACCACGTCGCGCCTGCCGGAGAGGAGGGCACTGACGGCGGAGAGGCGCAACTTGTCTATCTCGTCGTTGATGGCAAGGTCTTTCTCTATGTAGGTGTCGCTGGTGGGCAGGTAGGCCTCGGGCTGGTAGTAGTCGTAGTACGACACGTAGTATTCTACGGCGTTCTCGGGGAAGAAATTCTTCATCTCCTCGTACAACTGGGCGGCGAGAGTCTTGTTGTGACTCAGGATGAGGGTGGGGCGCTGCACCTTCGCTATGACGTTGGCCATGGTGAAGGTCTTGCCCGAGCCTGTCACACCGAGCAGCACCTGGGCGGGATCGCCACGCTTCACGCCCTCCACAAGTTGGCGGATGGCTTCGGGCTGGTCGCCGGTAGGTTGAAATTTTGAGGTTATATTGAAATCCATATCGTTCTATCCTTTCGTTTTGCAAAATTAGTGCAAATCGAATACAATACAAAATGTGCTCGCACATTTTTGTATCTGAACCGCAAACCAGAAGAGCCACCGTCCGTTTCGGTTTTGTCGAAGCGCAAAAGGGGAAAGTCGCCTCCGAACCCTCATCATTTGAAATGATACGTTCATCACGCACAGACCACGACTCGTCAAAATCACTGCTGAGGAAAAATGTAGTTAATATTTTTTTCTCTAACTTTGCGTGATAAAAAAACTTACAAAACTATTATATATATGAAAAAAATTATTACTCTCATTCTTGCCCTCGTAGTAATTGCTACGGGCGCAAAGGCGCAGGACATGACCTCCACTCCGCTCACCTTCCAGGCCCTCGAGGCTGGCACTGTGGCTGTGAACTGGGAACAGTGGTCTTCGCCTACGCTCGATGCCATTCAGTATCGGCTGAATGATGGCGAATGGACCGAAGCTACGTGGAATACGCCCATCAATGTGGCTGCCAACGATGTGGTGAGTTTCCGGGGCAATAACGGCACCTGCTACGACGAAAGCACAGGGGCGGGCTTCCGACTGGAATGCTCAAACCAATGCTATGTCTATGGCAATATAATGAGTCTGATAGATCAGGATGGATTTGCTACAAACACTGCGCTCACAAAGTCGTATGCTTTCTTCCATCTCTTCGAGAGAAGTGACTTCGAAGCAAACAACACTATCCTCAACCACCCTACGAAGGATATCGTGCTGCCGGCTACTACGCTCACTATCAACTGCTACGACGGTCTGTTCAGCAACTGCCAGGGTATCACCCGAGCACCCGAACTGCCTGCCACACAATTGCAGGAATGGTGCTACAGCGCTATGTTTATGAACTGCTCCAGTCTCGCCGTGGGTCCACAACTGTCCGCCACTACTCTGGCAAATGCCTGCTACAGTGATATGTTCATGGGCTGCACCAGCCTGACCGAGGCTCCCGAACTGCCAGCAGCCTCTTTGGTGGAGGGATGCTACAGCAGCATGTTCTCTGGCTGTTCTAATCTCAATTACGTGAAGTGCCTGGCTACGGACATATCGGCAGACTACTGCACCGTCAACTGGCTCGGCAGGGTGGCTGACAATGGTACCTTTGTCAAAGCGGCTGGCATGGAGAGTTGGACCGTGGGACAGGATGCCAATGATAATGTCAATGGCATACCCGCTGGATGGACTGTGGAGGATTACAGTGCACTGCCTGGCAAGACTGCTTACGCTGTCTTTACCGACCAAAACCGGTATCTCTATTTCACCTATCGAGAGGAGGACCTGGAGGTGGGTGATCAGTTCACTCCTGAGGGCTCATCTTCTTCGAAAACTATCACTAAAATCTTCAAGGGTGACGAGGTGACTAATTATACAGGTACACCAGGATGGAGCGATTACTTTCAAGCCAGACAGATATATGTGGTCAACATCGAATCGTCATTCCGGGATGTAAAACCGAAAAACGGATGTGCGTGGTTCCAGAGCATGAGCCAACTCGTTTACCTCAATGGACTCAGCAATCTCGATACGAGTGAGATGACGGATATGGGCTTTATGTTCTCTGGATGTAAAGTTTCTACAATCGGTGAAATCTCTGCCTTCAATACTTCCAAGGTCACAAATATGCATTTGATGTTCCAAAACAATAAGGTTACTTCGCTCAACCTCAGCGGATGGGATGTCAGCAATGTCACCAATATGTCAAATATGTTCCGTGGATGCGCTAACCTGAAGACTCTCGATGTAGAGGGATGGAACACTGCCAATGTGGAGAATATGGCATTGATGTTCAACGGATGTAAGGCTCTGCAAAGACTGAACCTCAGTTCTTGGAATACAAGCAAGATTACCAGCATGGCGGATATGTTCTACAACTGCAATAACCTGGAGGAAATATCCTTCGGCAGCGGATGGGATACGTCAAATGTCACTTCCTTCGAACGCATGTTCTACGGCTGCGAGGATTTGGGCAACAATCTCGACGTCTCTACGTGGGACACTGGCAATGTGGAGACCATGTATGAGATGTTCTATGGCTGTACAGGTCTCTACGGTCTCGACGTGAGTAAATGGAACACATCCAAGGTGACCGACATGAGTTTCATGTTCTATGACTGTAGATACCTCTATTCTCCGCTCGATGTTAGTGGATGGGACACAAGCAATGTGACGGATATGAGGTTCATGTTCTACAACTGCTTCTCTCTCTCTGCCCTCGATGTGAGCCAGTGGGATACATCCAATGCTGAGAATTTAAACAATATGTTCAATGGTTGCAAGGGGGTGCAGACTCTCGATGTCAGCCAGTGGGACACTCATAAGGTGAGCAGCATGGAAGAAATGTTTACTAACTGTTCGGGTGTCTCTACCCTCGATCTCAGTCGCTGGGACTTTACACAGGTAGATGGAGTGGCAAGTATGTTCAGTGGTTGCTCCAACCTCACTGCTCTCGATATGAGCCGTCTCAATACTTGCGGTATAAAAGATATGAAAAGCATGTTTAAAGGCTGTGCCAAACTTACTACGCTCAATCTGAAAAATCTCTATACCGGCAACGTGACTGATATGAGTTCGCTCTTCAATGGATGCTCATCGCTGAAGGATGTGTATGTGAGCAATCTCTGGAAAACAAACAATGTGACTGCCGATGCCAATATGTTCACCGGATGCACCGTCATAGAGGGACAGGATGGCACTACATACAATGATGCTGTGGTAAACAAAGACGTGGCTCACTATTCCGCCGGTGGATACCTGAAGAATGGTGGTGATGTGAACTTCGGTGCTCAGCCTTACGCCATATTCAATGACGAGCAGAAGACGGTTTATCTCACCTATACCGATCAAAACCTGATGGGCGAAACTTCTTTCACGCCTGAGGGCTCATCTTCCCCAATCGATATCTCCAATCTCTGGTATGGAGATGTTGTCATCACTTCTTCGCTCTATTCTACTTACTATACATCTGCTTTCAGCACTCCATGGGCTGCATGGGATGGCGACACTCGGAAAGTGGTATTCGAACCGTCATTCTCGCAGGTGCGACCCACCACCACTGCCTATTGGTTCTCGAGAATGAACTATCTGACTACTATCGAGGGAATGGAGTATCTCAATACAAGTGATGTCACAAGCATGAGGGGTATGTTCTATTCTTGCCAATACTTGACGGGTGCGGACGTTAGTCATTTCGATACGCAGAATGTCACCGACATGTCGTGGATGTTCTGTTATGACAGTGAGTTGAAATCGTTGGATATGAGCGGATGGAATACTGAAAACCTGATTCATACTAACGTGATGTTCTCTGACTCGGGAGTTAAGTCGCTCGACCTCTCTTCATGGTCCACTCCCAATCTGCTTTCTTCCAATCAGATGTTTACTTCTCATAATCTGGAGGCTGTCTATGTGGGCGAAGGATGGAATGTCGATGGTGTGATATCGTCAGATGGGATGTTCTCCTATAGTGATAATATTATCGGCGAAGACGGCACTACCTACAGCGAGGCTGCGGCTTATGACAAGTCGGTGGCGCACTGCGGTGCAGGCGGTCTGATGCGCAGACATCACGACAGTTACACCATTACTATCCCGTCATCGGGCTATGCTACGTTTAGTGCCGCCGAGAAGGTTAATCTGCCTGAGGGCCTGAAGGCATATACCTGCACTACGTTTGATGCTGAGGCAGGTGCTATCAGCACACAGGCGATAGCAGGGGTGGTTCCTGCCAATACCGGTGTGCTGCTGCGTGGCACGGCGGGCGAGCAATACACTCTCTATGCTACTGCAGACGAGGCTGACGCTTCTGCCGATGATGACCTGGTAGCGGTCACTGTGCCTACACATATCGATGCCACGGATGGCGACTATACCAACTTCATGCTCAAGTCGGGCAAGTTCATCAAAATCGCTGAGGCGGAGGCTTCATCGAAAATGCCTGCCAACAAGGCGTACTTGCAGGTGCTCTCCGCTGCTCTCAATTCCGACACGGCTGCCAATGGCATATCGGTGGTCTGGGACGAGTCTGTGACGGGCATTCACGAGGCTACGCTGCCTTCCGACGCTTCTTCTGCCATATACGACTTGCAGGGTCGTCGCGTGACAAAACCCGGCAAGGGCATTTATATCGTCAATGGAAAGAAGACTATTTTCAAATAAACGGATTCTAAAAACTATTGAATGAAAATGAATAAGAAATTATATCTTTCGCCCTCTCTGAAAATCAAGTCTGTCTCTGGCGCTATGTTGATGCAAACCAGCAAGGTGCCTGTAGACCCTGGCGAGGAGGGAAACCAAGAGGAGGCAGAGGCTCCTTCCTTCTCGGTCTGGGATGTGGAATAGAACCTACTGTAGTAGATGATAAATATTCTAAGAAGGGTCCGATGGCAATCTCTTGTCACCGGACTTTTTTCTTATTGTTTTGTCGCTCCGCTCAAGATTTTTGTTCGATCGCTTCGTTCAAGATTTTTGTTTGGTCGCTTCGCTCACTGCTTTTTTGGGGTCGCTTCGCTCAAATTTTTTATTCTTTTTCATGGTCGCTGCGCTCAAAATTACAAAAAAATTGATTCGGAAAATTATATAAAATTCAAGTTTCTGGAGTATATAAGATAGCGCCCCGAAGGGGCAGTGAGCCCCAAGCCCAGGGCAGCGCCCTGAGTGGTCATGACGCCGACGGCGTCACCGCTCCATAACCGAGGGTACGAGCGGAGCGAGCACCCCCGGATAGACATGCGCTACACACATGCACCCTGAAGGAGTGCCCCAACAACAGACACCGACAGTTACTCAGTCCACGCATACAGCCCTGCCACGAGGTAATAAAACACGGGAAATGGCTTTTCATAGATGCAGATATCTCTAAAAAATTGCTAAAAATTGCCACTATTCTTTGTCGGTCAGACAAATATGTGTAATTTTGCAAGTCAAAGTGTACTGACATATTCAGAATTATGCGAAAATTGATTTCTCTCGCCCTCATGGTGCTGACCCTCTCATCGTGCGTCAACCAGTTCAATCAGGTGTATAAATCTGATAACGCCGACTTTAAATACGAGAGCGCCAAAGAATACTACGTGAGGGGAAAATATACCAAAGCCTCACTGCTGCTGCAACAAATGGTCACTGTGCTCAAAGGCACAGACAACGGACAGGAATGTCTCTTCATGCTCGCTATGGCCACATACAAGGGCAAAGACTATGAGACTGCAGCACAGTATTTCAGAAAATACTATCAGTCATACCCCAGAGGCACATATGCCGAGATGGCTTCGTTCTATGTGGGAGAAAGCCTCTTCCAGAGTTCACCCGAGTCTCGACTCGACCAAACTCCCACAGTCACTGCCATATCTGCATACCAAGAGTACCTCGACCTCTACCCCGACGCCGTGATGAAAGAACTGGTGCATAAACGACTCTTCGAACTGCAAGACAAACTGGTGCAGAAAGAACTACTCTCGGCAAAACTCTATTACGACATGGGCGAGTATTTCGGCAATTGTACCAGTGGAGGCAATAACTACGAGGCATGTATCGTCACTGCACAGAATGCCATAAAGGATTATCCTTACAGCCCGAAAAGGGAAGACTTCGCTTGCCTCATCATGAAAAGCAAATACGAACTGGCAAGAAGTAGCGTGGAGGAGAAAAAACTCGAACGCTTCCAGGATGCAGAGGATGAGTGCTACGGATTTATCAATGAATATCCTGACTCGGAATTCAAGAAACTGGCACTGCGGTATATTGAGACATGCAAGAAGTACACAAAAAGTAATCAGTAATCTATATAACTCAATTTTAATATAATGGACTATAAGAAATCAAAAGCACCTACCAACACTGTCACTCGCAATATCATGGACCTGTGCGAGGATACTGGAAATATTTATGAGAGTGTGGCTATCATTTCCAAAAGAGCAAACCAGATTTCTGCGGAAATAAAAAAGGACCTCAATAATAAATTGCAGGAGTTCGCTTCCTATAATGACAGCCTGGAAGAGGTGTTTGAAAACCGCGAACAGATAGAAATCTCCAGATACTACGAGAAACTGCCCAAACCCACTCTGCTCGCCACTCAGGAGTTCGTGGAAGGCAACGTGTACTGGAGAGACCCCTCTAAAGAAAACAACTTGTAAGATGATACAGCGCATACAGACCGTATACCTGCTGCTCGCAGCCGTGGTCATGGCTGTCTGCCTGATGAACCCCATCGGAACATGGCAGCCCGATGCACTGGAGGGCAATACCGACCTCTTCAACCTCTGTGTCGTGGCACCCGACGGTGCACGCTCGTTCACCACATGGCCGCTCTTCGCCGTACTGCTCGTGGCATGCACCCTCTCTGTGGTCAATATCTTCCTGTTTAAAAACAGAAAACTGCAGATGAAGGTGTGCAACGTGGGAGTGATCCTCTGCGTGCTGTGGATGATAGCACTGGTGGTCATCGCTTACCTCAACGAACCAGAAGGCTTCAAGTTCTATCCCTCGTTCTATATCGCTCTGCCAGTGGTGGCGGTGATACTGCTGTTCATGGCACGTGCCAGAATACATCACGACGAGAAATTGGTAAGGGCTGCCGACCGTATCAGGTAATTGTCAAATCAAAATAATAACAAGGACCAACAAAAACACATCTGCTCTCTACGACTCAATTGCCGGAGTGCAGGTGGGTTTTTCGCTTTTTTTTGAATAACTTACTTAATACATATAACTATGATGAAAACAAAACTATTACTATTCGTGGCAATGATCTTCTCTGCCACGGCTGTGATGGCACAGATGCCTGACCTGCCAGTAGACAAGAATGTTCGTATCGGACACCTCGACAACGGACTGACTTACTACATCAGGTATAACAACAACCCTGAACATGTGGCCAACTTCTACATAGCACAGAAGGTGGGCTCTATCAACGAGAATGATGACCAGAGAGGACTGGCTCACTTCCTCGAACATATGGCTTTCAATGGCTCCGAACACTTCAAAGGTAACGGTATCATCGAATACACTCGCTCGCTCGGTGTGGAGTTCGGACGCGACCTCAATGCTTATACTTCGCTCGACCAGACAGTGTATAATATAGACAATGTGCCCACTGCCAGAAAAACAGCCGTAGACAGTTGCCTGCTCATACTCAAAGACTGGTCCAACGGACTGCTGCTCGAACCTGAGGAGATAGACAAGGAGCGTGGTGTGGTGCATGGCGAATGGAGACTGGGCAGCGGACCGTCACAGCGCATTCAGGACGCTCTCTTCCCTGAGATGCACAAAGGCAGCAAATACGGACAGCGACTGCCAATCGGTCTGATGAGTATCATCGACAGTTTCCAGCCCCAGACTCTTAGGGCATATTACGAGAAATGGTACCGCCCCGACAACCAGGGTATCATCGTGGTGGGCGATGTGGATGTGGACCAGGTGGAGAATACTATCAAAAATCTGTGGAAAGACGTGAAGGTGGCTCCCGATGCTGTCAAGATACCTTGGGAGGAAGTGCCCGACAATGAGGAGGCTATCATAGCACTCGCCAAGGACAAGGAGCAGCAGATGAACCAGATATACATCATGATGAAACATGATGTGGTGCCCTATGAGATGAAGAATAATGTGGCTTACCTCATACAGCAGTATGCTCTGGAGGTGATGAGCAGCATGGTCAATACACGAATGCAAGACGTGGCGCAGACGCCAGAGGCTGCTTTCACCGCTGCCTATGCTTTCTATAATAATTTCATGTATGCTAAAACTAAGGATGCTTTCACTGTTATCGTCGTTCCAAAAGAGGGACGTGACACCGAGGCTGTGCAGCAGGTGATGAAAGAACTGCTTCGTGCCAAGCAGTTCGGATTCGTTGACACGGAATATCAGCGCGCTAAGGATGAGTATCTCAGCGAACTGGAGAAGAATTACGATAACCGTGAGAAGACAAAGACTGAGGTCTACGCACAGGAATATATAGACAATTTCCTCACTTGCGAACCTATACCCTCTATTGAGGATAAGTACAATACGATGAAGCAGATGGTGCCCATGCTGCCTGTTGACCTGGTCAATGAAATGGCTAAGGAATATATCACAGATACCGACCACAACCTGGTGGTGGCAGGATTCCTCTCCGACAAGGAGAATGCCAAGGTGCCGGAGGTGGCTGGCATTTCGCAGGCTATCAACAATGCACGACAGGAGAAACTTGAGGCTTATACCGAGGAGGTGAACAACGAACCTCTCATCTCGCAAATGCCTAAAAAAGGAAAAATCAAGTCTGTCACCGAGAATAAAGCCCTCGGATACAAGGAAATCATTCTCTCAAACGGTGTGAAGGTGAACCTGAAGAAGACTGACTTCAAGGACGATGAGATAGTGCTGAACGCCTATGCCAAGGGTGGCACTTCACTATATGACGATGCCGACAACGACAACCTGAAAATTATATCCATGGGCTTCGTTTCTACTGGTAAGGGCAACTTCACCAGCAATCAACTCGACAAGGCTCTCAGTGGCAAAAAGGCTTCTGTCAACTTCTCTATGAGCGATACAGACCAGACTGTCACGGGCAACTCTACTCCGAAAGACCTCGAGACTCTCATGCAACTCATTTACCTGCAGTTCACTGCCGTGACTCCCGACAAACCGGCATACGACCAACAGATAGGTATGGTGGAACAGGTGTTTGCCAATGCAAGCCTCAACCCACGAATGGTGTTTGCCGACTCTCTGCAACAGACTGTGTCAAATCACGATGCAAGAAAGAAACTGCCCGACGGCAACACATTTAAAAATGCCAACTACGACCGTATGGTGAATATCATAAAGGAAAGACTGGCTAATGCCGCCGACTATACTTTCACCTTCGTGGGCAACTTCGATGAGGAGGTGATGAAGGGCTACCTGGAACAGTATATCGCTTCGCTGCCCGCCAACAAGAAAAAAACTGTGGAAAAGGATAAAAGAAAGGTGTGGAACGGACATGTGGAGAATAGATTCACTGCCAAGATGCAGGACGCACAGTCTATGGTGGCTGAGATGTGGCGCAGCAATGCTGCCGATTATACTCTCGACAACCGTGTCACACTCAGTGCCGTGGCCGAGGTGCTCAGCAATATCTATCTGAAGACTATCCGCGAGGAGAGCAGTGCATCGTATACCGTACAGGGAGAGACCAGCGTGGACACCGACGGTAAGGAGGTACTGTTCAATATGGTGGGTGTCTGCCCTTGCGACCCCGCTAAAGTGGAACTGGTGGAGAAACTGCTCAAAGACGGTGTGAACGGCGCTGCCGAGAAGATTGACCCCGAAGTGCTCAATAAGGTGAAAGAGGCTATGCTCAACCAGGCTGATGTCAATGCCCGCACAAATAACTACTGGGCTAACATCATTTACCGCTACAATAGGTTTGGTATCGACTTCTTCAACGACTACAAAAAGACGGTGCAGGCTCTCACACCCGAGAAGGTGAGCGCATTCATCAAGAATGTGTTCCTCTCTACAGGGCACCATGCCGAGATTATCATGAACCCCGAACCGTCTGAGAAGTAATTGACAACTCTCAATGAACATATCATCCCAGTTCCCTCACCTGAGGGAACTGGGTATTTAAAATATATCCTACGTGTATGCGGTTTTTTATATATCTCTCCTACGATGGCGGCAGATACCACGGGTGGCAGGTGCAACCCAATGGCGTCTCTGTGCAACAGACACTCGAACAGTGTTTCACTACCGTCATGCGACGGGAGATTGCTGTCACTGGTGCCGGACGTACCTATGCGGGGGTGCACGCCGCTACTATGGTGGCGCACTTCGACTGGGACAACCAAGTGCCTGGCACACCTGCTACACTGCTGCACGACGATGGGTCGCTCGATACCGGCCAACTCGCTTACAGACTAAATAGAATCACCCCGCACGATATCGCTATACAGAGGATAGTTAGGGTGCCGGCAGATTTTCATGCACGCTTTTCTGCTACTGCACGTACATACCATTATTTCCTGCACGATGTGAAGGACCCCTTCCTCTGCCAATTCTCATACCGCACGCATTTCTCTCTCGACTTCGAGGCTATGAACAGGGCTGCGGCTCTCATGCTCGCTCATTCCGACTTCGCCGCATTCTGCAAAAGTCATACTGATGTGAAAACTACTTTATGTAGGGTGACTTGTGCTCAGTGGCAACAGATGGATGAGCATAGGTGGAGGTTTGTCATCACTGCCAACAGGTTCCTAAGAAATATGGTCAGGGCGGTGGTAGGCACTCTGATAGAGGTGGGCAGGCACCGCATGACCATAGACGATTTTCAACGAGTGCTCGACGGACGCAAACGCACGGCTGCGGGAGAGAGTATGCCTGCCAATGCTCTCTTTCTATATGATATCGAATATCCTGATTTTAATGAACTAAATACAAAAGATGATGAAAAAGAAAGTGGTTTGCTTCGGTGAAATGTTGGTACGTTTGCCCGAGGCTAATGCCGACACTAATGCACTCTGCCTTGAGCAGACTAAGTTTGGAGGCAGCGAGGCTAATGTGGCTGTATCCCTCGCACAACTGGGAGACGAGGTGATGTATATCACCCGACTGCCCGACAATAAAGTGGGACATGCTGCCACAGACTGAAGGCACTGGGCGTAGATGTGTCGCACGTGGCATACACAGGACAGAAAATAGGGTCGTACTTCCTACAACAGGGGGCATCAAGACAAAAGTCTACTACTGTATACGACCGCGACAATACGGCGTTCTCTACACTGAAACCCGGTGACCTGCCATGGCGTGAACTGTTGGCTGATGCTGCGGTGTTTCATACCTCTGGCATTTCTGCCGCTATCTCACAGTCGGCTGCCGATGCTATGTTCGAGGCTATTGATATAGCGGAACAGATGGGGGTGAAGGTGTCGGTGGATATCAACTACCGTAAGAACTTGTGGCAGTATGGGGCTGAACCGCGTGCTACGCTCATCAGACTCATGCAGAAGGCTGACATCATGTTTGGGGATGCTATAGAGTTTGAATATATTAGCGATAAACGGCCTGTGCCGTTCGATGCCGTCTCTGCCGACTATCCCGTTGACTTGGAGGGCTATGCTAAGTGGTTGGATGAGTTCTATCAACTTTGCCCTAAATGCGGAAAGATGATCATTGGCGTGCGCAGTCAGCCTGCTCCCACTCATCATGTGCTCACTGCTATGCTGCTCGACAATGGCCACATGTTGCACACTCGGCTCAATGATATCACCAATGTCATCGACCCCGTAGGAGTGGGCGATGCCTTCTCGGCTGGAAGCATACATGCGGCTCTGCACTTCCCAGAGGATGGACAGAAATGGTTGGAGTATGCGCTCTCGGCTGCCACACTGAAAAACCAGGTGCCGGGAGATTTCAACCTCTCTACCGACCAGCAGATACTGGATTTCATAAAGCAATAATTACAAACAGAAAGGCGCCCACGGAAGGGCGCCTTTCTGTTTCTATTTGTTCGATGACTGATTAAAAGTTCTTGTACTTTATCACCTGTTCGCCGGTGCTGCTCACCTTGGCGCCCATAATGTCCTGATTGGTATCAGACACTATCTTCTCCACCCAACCCTTATCGTTGAATGTGTAAGTGTCGTTGCCGTTGCTCTCCATCTTTACCATGCCGCTGCTGAGCACCATCTCTATGTTCTGGGCTATCATCTCATACTGGTCGGGTGCGTTCTTCTTTACCTGCTCCAGCACAAGGGCTTTCAACTCGTCACGGCTCAGGTTCATCTTGCTGTTCACATTCACGGTCTTGCCCTTGTCGGTCACGGTGTATAAGTGGTTGAACTTCAACCCCATGTCCTTCTCTACGCTTTCCAGCATACCGGTCATCAAGGTCTTGCCGTTCAGAGCCAAGGGGCTTGCTTCATCCAGGAACAACTTGTTCATCAGCACGTCCTGATTCAGCATCTTCTGAGCCACATCTGCCTTGGCATTCTCTATCAACTGCTTCATCTCTGGCTTGCTTGCCTCAATGCCGCTGAGCACTTTCTCCATGTTGCCAAATGCCTTTGCCACTACGTCGCTCGCATTCAGTATCTCTATCAGTTTGCCGTCGGCATCGGTTTGAACCTCTATTGCTACATCAGCGCACAACTTCTGAAGTAGACCTTCCATCATTGCCTCAAGGCCCGCTTCTTTGTCGCTCTCTATGTTGGTGGTCTTCACCTCAAGCACGTAACCCTTGTCGTTCTTGGCTTTCACCACTATAATCTGGTCATAATTGCTGGTGGTTTCCACTTTGCCTCCGGTGGGGGCGTCTAATGTCTGTTTCTCTGTGCTGTGGTATATCACTGTGTCGCCGGGATTATAAGCCACCTTCACCTTGGTCATCTGTGCCTGAATGCTCATGGCACTCATCAGGCATAAAGCCGCAAAAAATAGTTTCTTCATAAGATTGTTCATTATGTGTTTGTGTGTCAATAACTGCGGGCTATGAGCACGCGATACTTGGCGGGCTTGCCACTCACCATGTCTGTGCCTTCGGTCTGCTCCACGTCGAAGGGCACGCAGCGGATGGTGGCTTGGGTCTCTTCCTTGATGCGCGCTTCGGTCTCGGCTGTGCCGTCCCAGTGACAGAGGAAGAAGCCACCGTCCTTCACACGCTCCTTAAATTCGTCGTAGTTGTCGCACTCGTAGATATGACTGTCGCGCCATGCCTTGGCTTTCTCGAAGATGTTGGTCTGTATCTCGTCCAGCAGTTGTTCCACATACTCTACTATACCCTCCAACGGACGGGTCTCCTTCTCCAGTGTGTCGCGGCGCATCACCTCTATGGTGCCGTTCTCTAAGTCGCGGGCTCCCAGTACCAAGCGCACGGGAACACCCTTCAATTCGTAGTCGGCAAACTTGAAGCCGGGACGCTTGTTGTCGGAGTCGTCAAACTTCACGCTGATACCCTTGGCACGCAACTGCTCTATGATGGGCTGCACCTCCTTGTTCACCACCTCCATCTGAGCGGGTTTGGTGGCTATGGGGATGATGACTACCTGTATGGGGGCAAGACGCGGAGGAAGCACCAGTCCGTTGTCATCGCTGTGGGTCATTATCAGGGCACCTATCAGGCGGGTGGACACACCCCAAGAGGTAGCCCACACGTATTCGGGCTTGTTGTCCTTGTTCAGATAGGTCACCTCAAATGCCTTGGCAAAGTTCTGACCTAAGAAATGGCTGGTGCCGCTCTGAAGGGCCTTGCCGTCCTGCATCATGGCCTCGATGGTGTAGGTGTCGAGGGCTCCGGCAAAACGCTCGGTCTCGCTCTTCACTCCCTGTACTACGGGCACTGCCATCCACTGCTCGGCAAACTCGGCATACACCTTCAGCATCTGCTGAGCCTCTGCCTCTGCCTCTTCACGGGTGGCATGGGCGGTGTGACCCTCCTGCCACAAAAATTCCGACGTGCGCAGGAACGGGCGGGTACGCATCTCCCAACGCATCACGTTGCACCACTGATTGCACATCAGGGGCAGGTCGCGCCAGGAGTGTATCCAGTTCTTGTATGTGTTCCATATTATGGTCTCAGATGTGGGACGGATGATTAACTCCTCTTCCAGACGGGCACCGGGGTCTACTTCCACTCCGCTCTTGTCATCCTTGGCACGCAGACGGTAGTGTGTCACTACGGCGCACTCCTTGGCAAATCCCTCTACATGCTCTGCCTCGCGAGAGAGGAAGGACTTCGGGATGAGAAGGGGGAAATAGGCATTCTGGGCACCGGTAGCCTTGAACATCTTGTCCAACTGCTGCTGCATCTTCTCCCAGATGGCATAACCGTACGGCTTGATGACCATACATCCACGTACTGCCGACTGTTCTGCCAAATCGGCCTTTACTACCAAATCGTTGTACCATTGACTGTAATTGTCGGCACGCTTTGTCAAATCTTTTAGTTCTTTTGCCATTTAATTAGTTGTTTTTACAGATTGCAAAATTAAGTATTTTACCACTATTTCTCCGTCTATTATCCAAAAAAAACAAAAAAACAACATTTTTTTTAGTCGTATCATATTTTTTTGTATATCTTTGCAGTGTCGTGGGTGACGTAATGTCGCCCATCATGAAATTGCCACTATATTATTAATCAATTTAACTAAAATTTGACATTATGAAAAGTTTAAAATTCGCAACTCTCGCTCTCTGTGGCTTGCTCACTTTGGGTAGTTGTAACCTTTCCAACGCCGTAAAAGGTGGTGGTATTGGTGCTCTCGCTGGCACTCTCGCCGGTGGTGTGATAGGTAAAATCGCAGGTAACACTGCTGTGGGTGCTGCCATAGGTGCAGTGGCTGGTACTACTGCCGGCGCTCTCATCGGCAGACATATGGATAAGGTGAAGGCTAAAGCTGCCGCCGTGGAAAATGCTAAGGTGGAAGTGGTGGAAGATGCCAACAAACTGAAGGCCGTGAAGGTGACCTTCGACTCTGGTATTCTCTTCGCTACCGGCAAATACGACCTCAATAGCGCTTCAAGGGCTTCTCTGAGAAAGTTCGCTCAGGTGCTTATCAACGACCCACAACTCAGCGTGGATATCCAGGGCCATACCGACAGCACCGGCTCTGACAGGGTGAACAATCCGCTCTCTCAGAACCGCGCTCAGGCTGTGGCTTCTTACCTCATCGACTGTGGCGTGCCCGCTTCGCAGTTCCAGTATGTCACTGGTTTCGGTTCTAAGTATCCCGTGGCAAGCAACGCTACCGCTGCCGGAAAACAGCAGAACCGCCGCGTGGAGATCCTTCTCTATGCCAGCAAGGAAATGGTTAACGCTGCAGAGGCAGGTAACCTCAACTAAATCTATAACAGATCATAAATTGAGGGGCGGAAACATATTCCGCCCCTCTTGTGTTCATGAGAAGGGCCTTACGCATCATTGGCAAAGGGGTGAAATACTTCTTCATCACGTTCTTCGTGTCATCCATACTTGCCGTCATCATATATCGCTTCGTGCCGGTATATGTCACACCTCTCATGCTCATCAGGTCGGCGGAACAGGTGTTCGACGGCAGGAGCATCGTGATACACCACACATGGGTGCCTATTGAGAAAATGTCGCCGCATCTGCCTGTGGCGGTCATGGCAAGCGAGGACAGCCACTTCCTGCTGCACCACGGCTTCGACCTGGATGCCATACAACAGGCGATAGAATACAACAAGACTCATAAACGACAGAGAGGGGCAAGCACTATCAGTCAGCAGACGGCTAAAAACGTCTTCCTTTGGCCGGGACGCTCGTGGGTGAGAAAAGGACTGGAGGCGTACTTCACTTTCCTCATAGAACTCTTCTGGAGCAAACAGCGTATCATGGAGGTATATCTCAACTCCATAGAGATGGGCGATGGTATCTATGGGGCTGAGGCGGTGGCTACATATCACTTCAACAAATCGGCTGCGGTTCTCAGCCGAAGCGATTGCGCACTCATCGCCGCCACGCTGCCCAATCCACGAAAATTCAGTTCGGCAAAACCGTCGGCATATATGCTTAAAAGGCAAAAACAAATAGAAAGGGAAATGCTCTTCATACCTACATTCCCAAAGAAAGGCGAAGATTATGACCCTAAAACTTCTAAAGGAGGAATTTACAAAAATAAATGAACGACAATATCTTTTCTCTCACTCACCTCAACGAACAACAATTGCAGGCGGTGACCTATTGTGACGGACCGCTTCAGGTCATTGCCGGGGCGGGGTCGGGCAAGACAAGGGTGCTGACATACAAGATAGCATACCTGCTGCAACAGGGGTTTGAACCTTGGCGCATACTGGCGCTCACCTTCACCAACAAGGCTGCAAACGAAATGAAGGAACGCATAGCAAAACTGGTGGGGGAGGAGAAAGCCAGATACTTGCAGATGGGTACCTTCCACAGCATCCTGGCAAGGATACTGAGATACGAATGTTCGAACTTGGGATACCAGTCTAATTTCACTATATACGACGAGAGCGACTCACGGTCGCTCATCAAGACTATCATCAAGGAGATGCAACTCGATGACAAGAAGTATAAAGCCTCGGCTGTGCATGCTGTCATTTCAAAAGCCAAGAACGACCTCGTGGACGCTCAACAGTATGCCGCCGACAGCATGAATATCGAAAGGGACAAAAGACGAGAGATGCCCATGCTCTTCCAGGTGTTTATCAATTATCAGGATAGATGTCGACAGGCAAATGCCATGGATTTCGACGACTTGCTGCTCAAGGCTTTCGAACTCTTCAGCGACCACGAAGAGGTGAGACAGAGGTATGCCCAGCGCTTCAGGTATATCCTGGTGGATGAGTATCAGGACACTAATATGGCTCAACAGCGCATCGTATCGCTGCTCGCCAGGGAACAGCAGGGGGTGTGCGTGGTGGGCGATGATGCTCAGAGCATATATGCCTTCCGTGGCGCTAATATCGACAATATACTCGATTTTCAACAGCAGTATCCGGGTACTCGACTCATCAGACTGGAACGCAACTACAGGTCTACGCAAAATATAGTGAATGCTGCCAATAGCCTCATCGTACACAATAGCGAACAGATAAAGAAAAATGTGTTCTCCGAAAATGAGGTGGGCGATAAAATCACTTGCTTCAATACGGCAAGCGACCAGGAGGAGGCGAAGGTCATCTGTACGGAGATAAAGAAAATAATAAGGGAGACGGATGCGGCTTACTCTGACTTCGCTGTGCTCTATCGTACTAATGCGCAGAGCAGACAGTTTGAAGAGCAGATGAGAAGTATGAATATCCCGTACAGGGTGATTGGCGGACTGAGTTTCTATCAGAGAAAGGAGATAAAAGACATAATGGCGTATTTCCGACTGCTGGTCAACCATGATGACGAGGAGGCGTTCAGAAGGGTGGTCAACTACCCTGCAAGAGGCATAGGAAATACTACGCTCGCAAAACTCGTAGCACTGGCTCAACAGCAACAACTCAGCCTATTCAAAACTGCTGAGTGCCTGCAAACTCTCACTTCGGGCATAAGCAAGGCTACGGTCTCGAAAATCATGGGGTTCGTGCAGATGATACAATCGCTCAGTGACATGGCACAGCAGACGGATGTGTTCTCGCTCGCCAAGGAAATGCTACAGACTACGGGAGTGAGTCAGGATATCTATGGTGATAATTCGGTGGAAGGGAAAAGCAGGCAGGAGAATGTGAATGAACTGATGAATAGTATCAGTGCCTTCGCCGACACGCACGAAGAAGACAATACTGCTACCCTCGATTATTATATGCAGGAGGTGTCGCTCATCTCTGATCTCGATTCTGACATTGAGGAAAACGATGGACAGAGGGTGATGCTCATGACGGTGCACGGTGCTAAAGGACTGGAGTTTGACAATGTGTTCGTGGCTGGACTCGACGAGACAATCTTCCCATCGCTCATGGCTGAGACTAAACGGGAGATGGAGGAGGAACGCAGACTGCTCTATGTGGCTATCACAAGGGCACGAAAACATTGCTTCCTCTCTACCGCTGCCAGAAGGTATAGGTATGGCAAACCGGAACTGCTCAACCCAAGTCGCTTCATACGCGATATCAACCCCAACCTCATGGTCAAAATCCAAACTAATATGGAGGATAAGGCGTTTAAGAATACTACGCCCGCCAGAAGGGCTTTCTATAATTCTATCCGACACGATGCCGCCGAACCCTGGGGACCGGACAATAGACCGGCTGGAGGATGGAGCGGGATGCAAAACAGAAACCCTGTGGCTAACCAGTTCCGTGCAGACCCCAAACCGAAAATCACGGGTGGCTTCGGGGGAAATTTTAAACCCGTAAGTACCGCACGAACGGCATTGAATAGTCCTGGCGCCCCGGAGAAAAGACCAAGTGAACCACTCAGTACTGATACCAGTAACCTTTCCATAGGATGCAAGGTGATGCACAAACGCTTCGGCATTGGCACACTCGTCGCCATGGAGGGTAGGGGAGACGGAGCCAAGGCTACGGTGGATTTTGTAACGGCAGGTACAAAACAGTTGTTGATGAAATTCGCACGACTGACAAAAATATAGCGACAAAAAAAATAATATAAAAATATGAATAGCAAGGAACAAATACTTGTCAGAATAACAGGACAAGACCGCCCCGGACTCACTGCGTCGGTCATGGCTATTCTGGCTAAATATGAAGCCGAAGTGCTCGATATCGGACAGGCTGATATACACTCCACTCTCTCACTCGGCATTCTCATGAGGGTGGACGAACAGAAGTCGGGACAGGTGATGAAGGAACTGCTCTTCAAAGCCACCGAACTGCAGGTGAATATAGGCTTCTCTCCCATTACCGACGAACTGTACGAGGAGTGGGTGGGGCAACAGGGAAAAAACCGATATATCCTCACCATCATAGCACGCTCGCTCTCTGCCAAACAGATAGAGGCTGCTACAAGGGTGGTGGCAGACCACGGACTGAATATCGACTCCATACTCCGTCTCACAGGACGAAAGAGTATACAGCACCCTGAGAGAAACGTAAGGGCTTGTATTGAGTTCTCACTCAGAGGGGCTCTCGCAGACAGGGCACAGTTGCAGTCCGACCTTATGCACATGGCAAACAATATGCAGATGGACTTCTCGCTGCAGCACGACGATATGTTCAGACGTATGCGCAGACTCATCTGCTTCGATATGGACTCTACACTCATTCAGACGGAATGTATCGATGAACTGGCTATGAGGGCTGGAGTGGGAGATAAGGTGAAGGCTATCACAGAAAGGGCAATGAGGGGTGAACTGGACTTTAAGGAGAGTTTCACTCAGCGTGTGGCTCTGCTCAAAGGCTTGGATGTGAGCGTGATGCAGGACATAGCCGAACACCTGCCAATCACCGAGGGGGTGGACAGACTGATGACGGTGCTCAAACGATGCGGCTACAAGATAGCGATACTCAGCGGCGGATTTACGTTCTTCGGCGAATACCTGCAGAGGAAATACGGCATAGACTATGTGTATGCTAACGAACTGGAGGTGGACGAGAACGGTAAACTCACCGGACGGTATGTGGGTGATGTGGTGGACGGAAAGAGGAAAGCGGAACTGCTGCGACTCATTGCTCAGGTGGAGAAGGTGAACCTGGCTCAGACTATTGCTGTGGGCGACGGTGCCAACGATCTGCCCATGATATCACAGGCTGGCCTGGGTATAGCCTTCCATGCCAAACCGCGTGTGGTGGCAAACGCCAAACAGTCGATAAATACTATCGGACTGGATGGCGTGCTCTATTTCCTCGGGTTTAAAGATAGTTATATCGACTCATAGGCGGATGGGCATCTGCACTTTCACGCAGATGTTTCTGCCCATGCCCCATACGCCCTGACGACCGGTACGCTGGTTGAGCGGGGCGTATTTCAGTCTGCTCAGGTGCGACTGATATGCCTTGTCGGTCAGGTTCTCGCAACTCACACTCACGGTCATCAGGCGTTTGCCGTGATGTAGTATGTCGGTGCCGGCATTCAGGTGCAGCAGGGTGTACGAGGGGGTGGCAGTCTCTGTGTCGTTGGCTTTCAGATAGTGGTTCTGGCGGAAATTGGTCTCTAATCCCACGCTCACAAAGGTGTTGGTAAGAACTCTGCCGTCACGTATCAGGTCATAACGCAGGTCGGAGGTCCAACGGGGGGCAGGCATGAAGGGCAGATCCCTGCTGTCACTCGACTGATGCAGAAGTACACCGCGTACATAGCTCAGGGCATTCTCGAAATGCAACGGCTCTATGGGATGGATGTCCACGGTCAACTCACCACCCCACAGACGGGCGTCGCCCTGTTGGTAATAATAGTCCGGCATTTCTTCTTCAGCCTCGATTGCATGGTCATATATTTTTAACTCTTTTTCTAAGTATATGTAGTTATTGATATGATTGGCAAAGAGGGAAGCCTGAAGTGATATGTAGCGCGTAGATATGTCGGCGCCCAGGTCTAACTGCCAACTGTGCTCGCTCTTCAGGTCTTTGTTGCCATGCTCGTAGCGGAAGGTGCCCTCATGCTCGCCGTTGCTGCCAAGTTCGCTGATGTTGGGCGTACGGAAACCGTGGGAGAGGTTCAGACGAAGGTGCAACTTCTCGCAGATACCATAGATGGCACCTATGCTGCCGCTCACTCCGTTGTAGTGGCGGACAAAGGCACTGAACCGCTCGCCATCGTCTTCCATGAGTAAATCACTACTGATGCGACGATGGTCGTAGCGTATGCCGCCACTGGCCTGAATATGACCGAAGTCGCGAGTGGCGGAGAAGTAGGCGCCTATGTCAAATAAATGGTAACTGGGTATGAGATATTCTTCACCAAGGTTTTCGGAGTGCTGCCACATGCCGCCTATGCCTGTGTTATATTTCCAACCACGGTTCTCGGGCGACAGGTAGTGGATGTCGTAGTTGATACTGTGGAGACGGAAGTCAAGACCTGCTACGTTGGGCTCTGCCACTTCTTCGTATTCTCTGCGCCTGTTCTGCTGATACCCTATGGTGGCATGCAGGTTGCCATCGCCTATGAGCACTGTGTTCTCACTCACTGCCTTGTAGTGCCCCACTCGCTGATAGGGCAGGGGATGGCCGTAACTGTGGAAGTCGCTCTTGGTGGCCACTACTTCCGCTTCCTCACTGCCATCCAGCACGGTTTTCACAAAGTTGCCGTCTTCGTCGCGCTCGCCTTCTACTATGCCTAGGGTCTGCTCGTAAAGCGAGAGTTTCAGATGGCTGAAACCCCACGTGCGGTTCAGACCCATCATGCCGCTCAGGGCGTGGTTGCGATGCTGAGAACCATAGACGTAACCGTCGTACTTGTTCTTGTAGGCATGGGCCAGTTTCTGACTCCAACGCCAATCCCACAGCCAACCATGCTGGTTGCCGGCAAAACCAACGCTGTAGTCCATCAAACCGCTGTTGCTCTGATACTCGCCCTTTATATCGGCCTTCATGCTGCCCTTGGGCATAACTGGACTGTCGTGAAAAATGATGACACCGGCCATGGCATCGCTGCCGTACATCAGACTGGCAGGTCCCTTTAGTACCTCAGCGGAATAAACATTGTCAGCATCTATCTCTATGCCATGTTCATCGCCCCACTGTTGACCCTCCTGACGTATGCCGTCGTTTACTACTACTATACGGTTATATCCAAGACCGCGTATCACGGGCTTGGAGATACCGCTGCCTGTGGTTATCTGTGATATACCAGGCTCGTGACTCAAGGCATCTATCACATTAGTGGCCGAGGCATGCCACAGAGACTGGTGGCTCACAACACTAGCAGGGGAGGGTGAGTGCTGGGCCAGTGAACCGCCTGTCAAACCTGTGACCACTACCTCGCTCAGCATGGCGTTGTTCTCGCGTAGTATGAAATCGGCTGTGCTCGTGGTGCGAAGGTCTATCTCCTCTACTATGGTCTGGTGACCTACGAAACTCACTTGTATCGTGGTCTTCACTTTCGGCAACTTGTCTATGCTGTATCTGCCTGATACATCGGTCACTGTGCCCTCCTTCAATAGGGGGAAGTAGATACTAGCTCCGATTACAGGCTCGCCATCGACACCATCGGTCACGGTGCCGCTCAACTGTGTCTGACTTTGTACTGCTATAGACAATAACAAGAACAGTATGGTAAGTGCTTTTTTCATATTTAGTTTGTCGTTAATAGTCTTTTGGCTTCCACCGGTGCTGGTGGGTGGCTCTTTGGGGGGTGGCACTCATGCTACCATGCTGAGGCTGAGTATACTCATAACTCCTAGCAGAACCGACCGCAGAGGGCGACGCAATGCCACTATAGCGCTGATAGCGCTGACGCACCAGAAGAACGTAGTTGTACGTCTCCGTGCCGCGCATGTAACCGTTTTTCACCACTGGGTCCTGATAGAAACGGGGTTCACTCAGCCTCAGTATCATCTGCGATACCTCTGCCCACCGGTACTTGTTGCCACCGTATTTCTGGGTCAGTGCCATGGCATCGCGCACGTGACCTATGCCGCCGTTGTAACTTGCCAACACGAAATTCATACGCTCATTGGGGTCGCTCACGTCGGAGAAGGAACTCTGCAACTGACGTATCAGACGGGCGCCGGCTGCTACATTCGTCGTCGGGTCGAAGATGCTCGATGAGGACACTCCCAGACCCGCTGCAGTGCTGGGCATCAACTGCATCAGTCCGCAGGCACCTGCCCAACTGCGGGCATGGGGGTCGAAGCACGACTCCTGATAACTCAGAGCAGCCAACAGACGCCAGTCGGCATTGGCATCGGGAGCAAAACGTTGAAACAGGTGGTCGTAACTTGACAATTCACCACGCACCTCGCTCATCACGGGGGCATAGACTGTACGCTGCACACCATGGTCGGAGAATATCCAGTCTTCAAACTTCTTGACGTGTGCTACCAATTCCGGGCGGTACCATTTGTCCAAGGCCTCTCGCAGGTTCTCGTTACCCTTGCGTATGGCCCAGGAGGTGTGGGTGCTGTCATTGCGCGCTCCGCAAAAGGTCAGCGAGTCGGCACCAGATATGTCGGTGGGCAGGGGGAATACTATTATGTCTGCCTCGCCGTCCTTCAGACGGGTCACCATCTGTGTGGTGTCCTCGCACACCTCCACACGCAGGGTCACTCCCATACGTCTGGCAAACAGTTCGCACAACAGATACTGGGTGCCGAAACCACGGCCGTGATAGTCGTAGTAATAGTCGGGACCGCTCATGGTCAGCATTATCATCTCGCCCTGGGCCTGTATGTCGCTCAGTGAAAACACGTCGCCACTGCCCTTGGCTGTATCTTCTTCACCTATCTTGGTGCCCCAAGGGGTGGTGCCGCCAACCTCACGCTTACCACACGAGAGGATGAACAGTAGGATGAATATGCTGATTATCGCTCTCACTACCTATTTCTCAGTGTCAAACTCAAACTTAGTGCCGCCCATGCGGTGGAAGATGTAGATAATCAGGGCCTCGATGCAGTAGGCTATCACGAAACTGTACCACAGCATGTCGGGGGCAAACTTGGATATCACCCATAACACGGGGATGACTGTGATCGAAAGGGCGAAGGAGAGAAACAGTGCCATACGGTGGTGGCTGTACAGTTTGTAAACCACCATCAGCATGTAGATATAGCAGAAGGGGATGATGCTCGGGGCATATATGCGCAGGGCTTTGCTGCCCTCGCTTATGAGGTCGTCATCTTCGGCACCAAAGAGTTCGCAGATACTCTCGGGGTCTATCCAGATGAATGCGCAGGTGATAATCATGGCTGCGGTGATGAAACGGAACGACTTCCTCAGCACCATGGTGAATGCCTCGTGGTCGCGCTTGCCCACTTGTATCGAACCCAGCGACTGTATGGTGCGGCACACACCCGCTAGGAACAGATTGTATACCTGTAGCAGGTTCATGCACAGGGCAAAGGCGAAGATTCCCACTCTGCCCAGCGATGACAGCATGATACTGTTGCTGCTGAACATGAGCAGTGTGAGGCAGATAGAGGCTATGGCCAACGGGGCTCCCTCTGAGATAATGGACTTGGTGGTGCTCCATATCGATGAGCCTGCCACCCTGAGGGTGTGGTGCAGGTGGTTGTCCTTGTAGCGGAAGTGCAGGCACATGATGGCTATGCCCACCAAGTGACCAACTACGGTGGCAAGCGATGAACCGGATATGCCCATACCAAACCATCGGATGAAGATGATGTCGCAAGTCAAGTTCACGGCGTTGTCTATCAAAATGGCTATCGACACCAACCGCGGACTGCCGTCTACGCCTGCCATGGTGCTCAGCGCCCACATCATCATAAAGGCAGGAGCACCAAGCAGCATGATGCGAAGATAGTCGAATGTGGGCTCGTAGAGATACTGGTGAGAGGCGTCACACAATATACCTGTCATCACATCGGGGATGAAAAGCCCACAAAGGCTCATCATTGCTCCAAAGCACAGACATAGCAGGATGGACAGGGTGTATACATAGGCGGCACGGGGATAATCCTGCTTGCCGAGTTGCTTGCCCACCAACATTCCCGCACCTGTGGATAAAAGCATGCTGAAGGTGAACATGAACTGCACCATGGGCTTGCTCATGTTTATGGCACTCACCGAGTCCTCGTTTATCAGGTTACCCACGATTATGGCATCTACCACATTGCCCAGGCATCCCGACAAGGCTATCAGAATGGATGACCACAAAAAACGCCAATAAGTGCTGTTAAACTGTTTCTTCTCCGCTGCATTCATAATAATGGTGTCCTCATTCTATACTGTTGTTACATTCGTGCAAATGTAATACATTATCCGAAAAACACCATCCGTTTTTGGATTTATTAGCAAAAAATAGTATCGTCAAAATATTTTTTCTATCTTTGCACTTACAAAAAAAGATGAAGGATAATATGAATAGTAACGGGAGTGACCTTTTACATAGACAGTTGGATGTGCTTTTGCGTACGGGAAAGGTGCTGATGGAGAATGCTGCTGATACCAGCAGAACATTGCGTACGATGAAACGCGTGGCAAAATGGATGAGACTGCCCGAAGATGAGATGCACCTGCATATCACCAACAAAATGCTGATGGTGAATATTAGCAATGCAGAACACTCATACACCAAGTTCCAACGCATAGAGCGCGAAGCCATCAACTTCAACGTCCTTCGTGAGGTGAGTCGACTCTCATGCGAGGCTTCAGAGAAAAACTACTCCCTCGAGGAATATGAAAAGAAACTGCTGACTATAAGCGAGAGCAAACGATACTATGGTCCGTGGCTTACGGCTCTGGGCGGCGGCCTGGCTTGCGGTGGGTTCTGCGTGCAGTTCGGATGCGACTGGGTGGCATTTATCTATGCCGCCATAGCAGCCACCATCGGACTGAGACTGCGACTGCTGCTCAATGCACGGGGTAGCAACGAATATGTCACTATCGGTGTGGTGGCTTTCGTATGCACCATCATGGCATGGTGCTTCGGACTGGTGTCAGAGGCATGCCAAGGCACCATCCTCGATTCTGACACTCCCTGGCATCCCATGCTCGCATGTGCCCTCTTTATCGTGCCCGGCGTGCCCCTCATCAATTTCGTGAGCGATATGCTTGTGGGCTATCTGCATGTGGGGTGGATGCGAGCCCTCAAGACACTGATGATACTCACAGCCATGGCTTTCGGCATAGCCTTCGCCATACAGGTTTGTGGCATCGACGATTTCATACGCGATCTGCCCATGACGCCCCACCACCATTACTCTACGTATGTGATTGCGGCTGCCATCTCTGCCATGGGCTTCTCTATGATATTCAATACTCCGCGACGCCTGTTGTGGGCGGTAGCCATCGGTGGCGTCATCGCCGTGTGCACCCGCAATGTCATCTACCTCGGACCCTCCAGCGGCAATTTCGGACTCGATATGGGCCCGGTGGCTGGCACCTTCATCGGTTCGGTATTCATCAGTATAGTGTGGTGCCTCGCCGTGCGACGTCTGCACACACCTCACCAGTGTCTGTCCATTCCCAGTGTCATACCCATGATTCCCGGCGTGCTGATGTATCGTGCCCTCTTCGGCTTCATCAATATGCACGGAGTGGTGGGCGAGGTCACCTTCGCCATGATGAACGCCATACAGGCATCACTCATCATCCTCTTCATCTCCATCGGCGTGGCGATACCCAACATCTTCTTCCGCCGCCTGATCAGCTGACGGCTCACAGGCTAATCATGCATGATTGTAGCCCATATCGCCCTACATCTTTCCTGTAGTTAGTTCTCTGTCTAGATAGCAGTAAATGTACACTGGGCTCTGGAAATAGAGTCCTGTTGTAGGATCAGTCAATTTGGCGTAAGTCTCAGAGTTATATACCGTGTCAAGCGCTTCGCGAAGCGACAGTCCACGCTCTTCCATCAGCATAAGTACGAGATCTCGTACCGTGCATTCGTTAATATACTCGATTGTATTCATAGGCGCCTCAACATTTGTATGGCTTTCTCGCTTCCGAAGAAATACTGAAAAGTGATGCCCTTCATGTATTTCAGACGTTCAAGAAAGGTATCCATATTGATGTTCTGCTCAATGACATTACGGATTTGTGCTCCAACCTTGTCATTTGCTATCGGGCCATAGACTACATCGTAGTCGTGAATGTTGACTGCGTTCTTGTTCTGGCGGTTAGCAAGGATGAACGTGGCCCAATCTTGGGTTTAACCATCGAAACGCAAAAAAAAGCAATGTCCCATCACTCAGGTGGGCATCGTCGAATTCATAACTTTGAACGATAGACTGCCCACCGAACAATTGTACCTTGAACTTGGCCATCTCCTCTGCTTGCGCCTCTGATTCTGACAGATAAAATCCACAACCAAAGTCCTTTCCTCGCTGTGATTGTTTTAAATCAATTGTCGAGAAATCTGTATTTGTCCCATGGTAGAGTTTCATACAAGTGCCCCTCCATGACGCTGGCAGTACACCGCCATATTCTGCACCATATCTTCAAAACTCTGTGTGTGGGCAACATTATAATGCTCATCGAGAAATTTGATGGCCTTATAGCGGTTCAGATAGCGGTAAGCTTGCGCCGCAGACAGACCAAAGTGGCGAGCGAACTCGCTGATGAAGATGACGATGTATTCTGCTTTGTTTTGAATCTCTTGTGGCATGACAAATGATGTATTTCCGTGACAAATTTACTAATTTATTTTGAATTACAATGAGATTATGCCGTTAAAAGTGACGTAAGATGAACGAAAGTGTAGCAAATCTTATTCTTCTGTAGACTCGCTGCAATGTGTGTAATGTCATGGCAGAGAATATGTCCTGTTTCTATTCGCTCCATTTGCCACGTTTTTACCTTCATTCAGCAATTTATAAATGTAATGCATGCTCTGAATAGGTTTCAGGTCTAAGTTCCAGTTCCTGTGATTTACGACCTGACCGCAGAACTTCACAGGGTGATGGGGCAGAAAGAATTAAATATTCACCATAATATTGTTCTGATTGTTGCCGTTTTACTTGCGTATCTTCATTATAATTCTTACCTTTGCAACTTGGTTTAGAATATTTAAGGTAAAAACAGGAATGATAAGAATTGCAGTTCAATCAAAAGGGCGTCTCTACGAAGACACCATGCACCTGCTCAGTGAGGCAGACATTAAAATCAACCCCTCAAAACGCACTCTGCTGGTGCAGTCGCCCAACTTCCCCGTGGAGGTGCTGTACCTGCGCGATGACGATATACCACAGAGCGTGGCATCGGGTGTGGCAGACATAGGTATAGTGGGCGAAAACGAAATGATGGAAAAAGGGGAAAAGGTTGACGTGGCATACAGACTGGGCTTCAGCAAATGCCGACTCTCAATAGCCATTCCAAAAGAACATCATTACGATGGACCACAGTGGCTGCAAGGCAAGAAAATAGCCACTTCTTATCCTAATATACTGAAACAGTGGCTCGATAAGCAGAACGTAAAGGCCGAGATACATGTCATCACTGGTAGCGTGGAGATCTCACCGGGTATAGGACTGAGCGACGGCATATTCGATATAGTAAGCAGCGGCAGCACTCTGGTCAGCAATAACCTCTCTGAGGTGGAGACGGTGATACAGAGCGAGGCTCTGCTCATAGCCAACCCGAACCTCTCTGAAGAGAAACGCGAAATACTCAATGAGATGATTTTCAGAATAGAGGCGGTGAAAGAGGCTGAGGACAAGAAATATGTGCGCATGAACGTGCCAAAAGACAGACTGAAAGAGATTATCGGGGTGCTGCCCGGACTGAAGAGTCCCACGATCATACCACTGGCAGATGACGAATGGTGCTCGGTGCATACTGTGCTCAACCAGAAACGCTTCTGGGAGATCATTGGCAAACTGAAGGAGTTTGGCGCTCAGGGCATTCTGGTCACTCCTATAGAGAAAATGATTTTGTAAACTTTCGTCACATCATGAAAATAGTAAAATATCCCGACAGACAGCAGTGGGGAAAACTGTGCGTGAGACCACAACTCAACCACAAGCAACTGTTTGATAAGGTGGCTGGCATACTGGATGATATAAAGGAGAATGGTGACAAGGCGGTGATGAAGTATGAACAGATGTTCGACCATGCTGAACTCTCGTCTCTCCTGGTCAGCGAAAAAGAACGCACTCAGGCTCTGCACTCTGTAGACCCTGCCCTGATGGACGCTCTGATACTGGCTCACGATAATATCAGACGCTTTCACGAGGCTCAGCGCTTCAATACCCTGCATGTGTCTACTGCCGAGGGGGTGGACTGCTGGCAGAAGAGTGTGCCCATCACCAATGTCGGACTGTATGTGCCAGGGGGCACAGCACCACTGCTGAGCACGGTGCTCATGCTTGCTACACCTGCCAAGATAGCAGGATGCAAGAATATCGTGATATGTACTCCTCCAAATGCTGAGGGAAAGGTGAACGACGCTATCATAGCTGCCGCATACGTGGCTGGGGTGGATACGATAGTCAAGGCTGGGGGCGTGCAGGCTATTGGCGCTATGGCGTATGGCACGGAGACGGTGCCCAAGATGGATAAAATCTTCGGACCAGGCAACCAGTATGTGATGGCTGCAAAACAGATGGTGAACGGGGAACTGACGGCTATAGACATGCCGGCAGGACCGTCGGAGGTGTGCATAGTGGCAGACAAAACCAGTCAGCCGACTTTCGTGGCTGCCGACCTGCTATCGCAGGCTGAACACGGACCCGACTCGCAGGTGATGCTTATCACCAACTCGGAGGAGGTGCTGGATAAAGTGGTGAAGGAGGTGGACAGACAGGTGATGGAGTTGCCAAGAAAGGATATAGCACTAAGAGCACTGGAAAACAGTGTGTGCATTCTGATTAATTCCCTCGATGAGGCTATCGAACTGAGCAATACTTACGCTCCCGAACACCTTATAATCGCTACCGATGATGCCGATATCCTGGCGGACAAGGTGGTGAATGCAGGCAGCGTGTTCATCGGACACTGGGCTTGCGAAAGCGCAGGCGACTATGCCAGCGGCACCAACCACACGCTGCCCACACATGGATGGGCAAAGGCATACAGCGGGGTCAACCTGGACAGTTTCTGCAAGAAAATCACCTTCCAGCACCTTAGTGAACTGGGTGTGGGCAATATAGGACCGGCAGTGGCTGTCATGGCAAGGGCAGAACAACTCGAAGCCCATGCCAGGGCTATGGATGTGAGACTGGAAAAACTTCAATCCTGACGTATATGAAATCATTAGAACTGTTGACCAGAAGGAATATATGGAAACTCAAACCATATAGCAGTGCCCGAGATGAATATTCCGGACATGAGGCTCATGTGTTTCTCGATGCCAATGAGAACCCATACAACCAACCGTACAACAGATATCCCGACCCTCTGCAGTGGCAACTGAAAAAATTTATCGCCAAGATAAAACAGGTGGACGAGAGGCAGATTTTCCTCGGAAACGGAAGCGATGAGGCGATAGACCTCTGCTACCGTGTGTTCACCGAACCGAAAATGGACAATGTGGTGGCTATAGAACCTACATACGGTATGTATAAGGTGTGCGCCGACATAAACGATGTGGAATACAGAAAGGTGCTGCTCGATGATAATTTCGATATCAGTGCACAACGTATCCTGCAACGAACAGACAAACATACCAAGATAGTGTGGATCTGTTCGCCTAACAACCCCACGGGAAATAATCTCAACGCTGAAGAGATAGAGAAGGTGATACAAGAGTTTCAGGGACTGGTGGTTATCGATGAGGCATACGGCGAGTTCTCCGCACAACGCTCATGGAGAACACGACTGAAGGACTTCCCTAACATCATTGTGCTCAATACTATGAGCAAAGCATGGGGATGCGCAGGACTGAGAATGGGTATGGCTTTCGCCAGCGAGGAGATTATCGGACTGTTCAATAAGGTGAAATATCCGTACAACCTGAACCAACTCACTCAGCAAAAGGCTCTCGAGATGATGAAAGACCCATTCAAGGTACGCGAATGGGTGAATATACTGCTGCAAGAGCGAACACGACTCATCAAGGCTTTCTCGCAACTACCATGTTGCATGAAGGTGTATCCCACTGATGCAAATTTCTTCCTCGCCGTAGTGACTGATGCCAACGCCATATACTCGTATCTCATCGAACATGGGGTGGTGGTGAGAAACAGAAATAATGTGCAACTGTGCAACAACTGCCTGCGTATAACGGTGGGGACAAAAAATGAAAACAATGAACTGCTGGGAGCACTCAGACAGTTGAAATAAAATAAAGTGTAAATGCCTGAGGGCATACCCACTTTTCTTTTTTGGAAAACTTTCTCGCGGAAAATCGTGGAAAAGTTTTCCAAAAATTATTTTTATACTCCGTGTAAAGTTTGTAATTTTGTGCCGTGAATGGATTAAACAATCATGGATAATAAACAAACTTACTCTTATGAAGAGGCATACGAAGCCTCACTCAATTATTTCGAGGGCGACGAACTCGCTGCCCGCGTGTGGGTTAACAAATATGCTATGAAGGACAGCTTCGGTAATATATACGAACGCTCGCCACAAGATATGCATTGGCGTATAGCCAATGAAATAGCAAGAATAGAGAATAAATACAAAAATCCGCTTACCAGCGAACAGGTGTTCCAACTGCTCGACCACTTCAGGTATATCGTACCCGCCGGCAGTCCAATGACGGGCATAGGCAATGACTTCCAAGTGTCGTCGCTCAGCAACTGCTTCGTGGTGGGACTCGATGGCGATGCAGACTCATACGGTGCTATCATGCGCATCGACGAGGAGCAGGTGCAACTCATGAAAAGAAGGGGTGGGGTAGGTCACGACCTCTCACACATCCGTCCAAAAGGTTCACCAGTGAACAATTCGGCTCTCACCAGCACAGGCCTGGTGCCTTTCATGGAGAGATACAGCAACTCTACACGTGAGGTGGCTCAGGACGGCAGACGAGGCGCACTCATGCTCTCCGTCAGCATCAAACATCCCGACAGCGAAGCCTTCATCGATGCCAAGATGACGGAGGGAAAGGTCACGGGTGCTAACGTGTCGGTGAAAATAGACGACGAGTTCATGCAAGCTGCTGTCAACGACACCGACTATGTGCAGCAGTTCCCCATAGACTCTCAACAGCCAGAGGTGTCGAAGACTATCAGAGCACGCGAACTGTGGGAGAAAATCGTGCACAACGCATGGAAAAGCGCAGAACCAGGGGTGCTTTTCTGGGATACTATCATCAGAGAGAGTATTCCCGACTGCTATGCCGACCTCGGATTTAGAACTGTGAGCACTAACCCCTGCGGAGAAATACCTCTCTGCCCATATGACTCCTGCCGACTGCTCTCGATAAACCTCTTCTCATACGTGGAAAATCCATTCACCAAGGAGGCGTGGTTCAACTTCGACAAGTTCCGCCAACACGTGGCTATGGCACAAAGAATTATGGATGACATAGTAGACCTGGAACTTGAGAAGATCGTCAAGATAATGGATAAAATCAAAAACGATCCGCAAAGTCAGGAGGTGAAGGGCGCAGAATATCACCTGTGGGAGAAAATATACAGCAAGAGTGGAAAAGGCAGACGTACCGGCGTGGGTATCACCGCCGAGGGCGACATGATAGCCGCTATGGGACTGCGATATGGCACACAGGAGGCAACTGACTTCTCTGTGGAGGTGCATAAGAACCTTGCACTGGCTGCATACGGAGCCTCGGTGCAGATGGCGGAAGAACGCGGGGCTTTCGAGGTGTATGACGCAGCACGCGAGGCAAACAATCCTTTCGTACTCAGAATAAAAGATGCCGACCCGCAACTCTATGAGCGTATGCAACAGCATGGACGACGCAACATAGCATGCCTCACCATTGCACCTACCGGCACTACCTCGCTCATGACACAGACTACAAGCGGAATAGAACCGGTATTCATGCCCGTGTATAAAAGAAGGAGAAAGGTCAACCCCGGCGACACTAACGCACACGTGGACTTCGTGGACGAGGTGGGAGATTCGTTTGAGGAATATATCGTGTACCACCCGAAGTTCATGCAGTGGATGAAAACTAACGGACTGGACACGGAGAAGAAATACTCGCAGGAGGAAATAGACCAACTCGTGGAACAGTCACCATACTATAAAGCCACTGCCAATGACGTGGACTGGCTGATGAAGGTGAAAATGCAAGGGGCTATACAGAAATGGGTAGACCACTCTATAAGCGTCACAGTAAACCTGCCAAACGATGTGGATGAAAACCTGGTCAACAAACTCTATGTGGAGGCTTGGCGCTCGGGATGCAAAGGGTGCACCATCTATCGCGATGGCTCAAGAGCGGGAGTGATGATTTCCGTGGACAATAAGAAAAAGAAGGAGAAGGAGAAGGAGAAGGAGAAAAAAACAGCACCCACACACGACAACTGCCATCCGGAGGTCACTGAGGTGAGACCTCAGGTGCTGGAGTGCGACGTGGTGAGATTTCAGAATAATAAGGAGAAATGGGTGGCTTTCGTGGGGCTGCTCAACGGATACCCATACGAGATATTCACCGGTCTGCAGGATGATGACGAGGGTATCGTGCTGCCTAAGACAGTGACTAAAGGTAAAATCATTAAGCAGACTAATGAGAATGGAACGCATAGGTACGACTTCCAGTTTGAAAACAAGCGGGGGTACAAAACGACCGTTGAAGGTCTGAGCGAGAAATTTAACCCAGAGTACTGGAACTATGCCAAACTGATTTCTGGCGTGCTCAGATATAGAATGCCCATCGACCATGTCATTAAACTGGTGGCTTCGCTGCAACTCAAGGACGAAAGCATCAATACATGGAAAAACGGCGTGGAACGTGCCCTCAAGAAATATATAGTGGACGGTACTGTGGCTAAGGGTATCACTTGCCCACAGTGCGGACAGGAAACACTGGTTTACCAGGAGGGATGCCTCATCTGTAAAAACTGTGGGGCATCAAGATGCGGATAAGTCTGTAGATATATTATTCTATACATTATATAAAATAGGTGAACATTAAAACATCGCAACTGATACTGAGCAATATCAGACTGCTCGCACGCCATGGGGTCATGACTCAGGAACAGATGGTCGACGCACTCTTCCGCGTGTCGCTCACTGTCACTGCTGACTTGTCTGTGGCCGCCAAAACAGACAGACTCGAAGATACTGTCAGTTACGATGCTCTCTATAGGATAGTGAAACGGGAGATGGCTGTGCCCGCAATGCTCATCGAACATGTGGCATACCGCATCGGACATGAGGTGATCTCTGAATTTCCACAGGTTGAAGAGGTGGACATATCTGTCACTAAAGACAACCCGCCCATGGGAGGAGATATGGATGGAGCCACCGTGAGATTGATCATATCTAATGATAATAAACAATGAGAAGACTGTTGCTCTCTATTATCGCCATCGTCTGCCTGTCAGTCAATTTCGCCGTGGCAGCAGACAAGAAGTTCGTCCTCGTAATAGATGCCGGACACGGTGGACACGACCCGGGAGCTAAAGGGGTAGTGGCATACGAAAAGAACGTCAACCTGAAGGTGGCTCTCGCCTTCGGTAGATATGTGGAGAAAAACTGCCCAGACGTGAAGGTGATCTATACTCGCACTACAGATGTGTTCATTCCTCTAAACGAAAGAGCAAACATAGCAAACAGAAACAAGGCTGACCTCTTCATATCCATACACTCCAATTCTCTGCCGGCCGGAAAGATATCACGTGGATTTGAAACCTATACCCTCGGTATGCATAGGGCTGCCGACAATTTGGAAGTGGCAAAGAGGGAAAACTCTGTAATATTGATAGAAAAAAACTACAAACAACGTTATGCCGGCTTCGACCCTAATTCCGCTGAAAGTTATATCATGTTTGAACTTATGCAAGACAAAAATATGGCAAATAGTGTGGAACTGGCGAAGATGATACAACGTGAGACGTGCGCGCTTACCGGCAGACAGAATAAAGGGGTGCACCAAGCGGGATTTCTCGTGCTCAGAGCCACATCCATGCCTTCATGCCTCATAGAACTGGGTTTTATCTCTACTCCCGACGAAGAACAATACCTCAATTCGGCAAGCGGACAGGATGCTCTGGCTCACGGCATTTTCAACGCCTTCGTGAAATATAAAAACAAACACCATCGGGCCAACACTGTATCGCTTCAGACATCATCGCAAAAAGAATCAAATGGCGAATCCGCCACCCCCGTCAAAAACGATACTCGCGTTAAAAATAATCCCCCCGTCAAAAATGTCACTCCCGTCAAAAATAATCCCCCCGTCAAAAACGAAAATACACCATTCGTATCTTCTGTAGAACCTATAGTTGAAAAAACAAATAGCACTGACACTTCTAAACCTGTGTTTAAAGTGCAAATAATAACGTCAAACAGGTCGCTCCGACCAGGAAGCGCACAGTTTCAAGGAGAAACACAAGTTGAGTCGTTCATCGATGGGAACATAGTGAAATATACCATGGGTAATAGTACCGACTACAATGAAATACTCAGACTGCGCCGCTCGCTGGCACAGAAATTCCCCGACTGTTTCGTCGTGGCATTCAGAGATGGTGCCATTATGGACATTAATCAAGCAATAACCTTATTCAAAAGCAATAAAAAATAAACAACACATGAAAAAGATAACTAAAGAGGTAAGGATAGCCTTTGTGGCTATTATCGGACTGATCGTTCTTTTCTTTGGTATGAATTTCCTGAAAGGACTGACTCTCTTTTCCAATGACAATATTTACTATATAGAATTCAAGAACATTACGGGTCTGACACCGTCAAGTACCATCAGTCAGAACGGATACAAAATAGGACTTGTCAAAAGCATCAAGTACGACTACGAACATCCGGGAACTATCATCGCTGAGGCTGCCATAGATAAAGAACTTAAACTGCCGGAAGGGTCGAGTGCTAATATCACTTCCGACTTGCTCGGAAATGTGAATGTGGAACTGATACTCGGAGAAAGTTCTAAAATAGTACCTCCATATGGCACTATCAAAGGATATAGGGATGGCGGTGCTCTGGCAAGTGTGAAGGAGGTGGTGCCCTCGGTGCAAGAATTGTTGCCAAAACTGGATTCTATCTTCAGTTCTATCAATACTCTGCTCGCCGACCCGCACCTCGCTGCCATAATGCACAATGTATATGATATGTCGGGAGAGTTGCGCCACTCTTCACAAAAACTCACTTCGCTGATGGGCGAGGTTAACGGCAAGGTGCCTGGACTCATGAATAAGGTGGATGGACTGATAGGGGAGACTCAGGCTACTATGGGCAATGCAAAACAGATAACCGAACAAGTGGCGGCTATCGATATACAGGGCACGATGAACCAGTTGCAGCAGACTATCGATAATATGAAACAGTTCTCCGAGGCTCTTAATAGTGAAGAGGGTACTTTGGGCAAATTTATGCACGACAAAACACTCTACGATAACCTCAATGCTACCATATTGCAAGCCGATTCCTTGTTCAATAATATACGTATGCACCCCAAACGATATGTACATTTCTCCATATTTGGAAAAAAGGATAAATAATACGTAGTTTAGAATGGTTCTAAATAATATAAAATTCGTCATTTGCTTTATTTAAACCTTGCAATTAGTTGATGTTTAGGCATTTAAATGGTACATTCTTTAGTTGAAGATTAATCTTTTAGCAATCTTTGTTTTACTATTCAAAGTGCTATGTTTCAACGAGTTTAAAATATGCAAGAGCATGGTTTCAGGTCTGAAATCATGCTCTTGCATAAAGTCCAAAAATTATGTAAATTACGGCTGTTCTACAAAGTGATTAAATAATCGTGATTTGTTTGAAGCATTTTTTTTTTCGAATTTTGCATCACGAAAACAAAACAATCTGTTATGAGGAACAAGGTCTCATACGACCCTTCTCTGTAAAATTAAGTTAATCGAAAACATCTGCATGAACTCAAGACCTGATGCCCTATGGGACAAATGTCAACAACTCTTCCGAGCAAATGTGTCGGGACAGGCTTATGACACATGGTTCAAACCTTGCGCGTTTGAATCGTATGACGAGACTTCGAAAAAACTCGTTATAAAGGTTCCCAGTCAGATGTACTACGAATACCTCGAGCAGAATTTTATAGACTTGCTGCAAAAGGTTCTCGTTAGGGTGTATGGCAATGGTATCAGATTGGTTTATCATCCCGTCACAGACAGCCAGACGGGCGAAGGACCTAAACTCATGTCCGATGACACTTCTGCACACTTCAATCAGCAGCCCCAGAAAAGGGGCACTATGCCACCGACTGTCCTCGATGCGGCTCCACAACAGTTGGACCCGCAACTGAATCCTCAGCAGACCTTTGAGAACTATATAGAAGGTATGAGCAACAGACTGTCACGACAGGTGGGACTGAATATCGCAGCCAATCCTAATAGCCAGCAGTTCAACCCAATGTTCATCTACGGACCATCAGGATGTGGCAAGACGCATCTCATCAATGCCATAGGTGTGAAGACACATCAGATGTTCCCACAGAAAAGGGTGCTCTACATCAGCGCACGTCTCTTCCAAGTGCAGTATACTAATGCTGTGAGACAAAATACAGTCAATGACTTCATCAATTTCTATCAGACCATTGACCTGCTGCTCGTGGATGATATACAGGAATGGATGACGGCACAGAGAACTCAAGATACGTTCTTCCATATCTTCGACCACCTGTTCCGCACTGGCAAGCGCATCATTCTGGCATGCGACAGACCTCCAGTGGATCTGCAGGGCATGAACGAAAGACTGCTCACGAGATTCTCTTGCGGACTGATTGCCGAGGTGGAAAGACCAGACGAACAACTCTGTGTGGATATTCTCAATGACAAGATAGCACGCGGCGGACTGCAGATACCTGACAGTGTGGTGCAGTATATAGCATCTACTGCCAACGGCAGTGTGAGAGACCTCGAAGGTGTCATCAACTCCTTGCTGGCTTACTCCGTAGTTTACAACGCGCCTGTGGACCTGCCCCTGGCAGAAAAGGTGATAAAACGCTCTGTAAAGGTGGAAGAGAAGGCTCTCTCTCTCGAAGATATCGTGCAGACCGTATGCGACTACTACCACGTCACTACTGAGGCGGTAAACGGTAAATGCAGAAAAAGGGAGGTGGTCGTTCCCAGACAGGTGGCTATGTATATGGTACAGAAATATACACGTATGCCGGCTGCACGTATCGGAAAACTGGTGGGGGGAAGAGACCACTCTACTGTACTGCACAGTTGCTCACAGGTGGAACAAAGGATGAAGACTGACAAGGAGTTCTGCCAGCAACTGCAAAACATCGAACAGACCATAAAAACAAGAGCGTAGAGTCTTTACTCCACGCTCTTCATCATTTTAAGCCATTTGCGATAACCTAATATCGCTATCACTACGTACAGACCATAGAGGCTGGCCTTGAAAGGTATGTCCTTGTATGTGTAGAGTGCACAGCAGAAAGCATCTACCACTATCCATAGCAACCATTGCTCCACATACTTGCGAGACAAGGCCCATAATGCTACGATGCTCAGGGCATTCACAAAACTGTCGGTCACTGGCACGGTGCTGTCGGTAAAGTGGTGCAGTATGAGGTATATAGCCAACCAGATGAATGTGAAGGCTACAATCAGCCACTTGATACTCTTCGCGGGTATGTGTGATATGCCACGGGCATTCTCTTCCTTTACATCGCTCTTGTCCTTGCGAGAGATCAATAGCCACATCACATAGCCGTATATGGCTGCCAAGGCGTAGTAAATGGCCATGCCGAAGTCGGCATACAGTCCTGCCTCCAGATACAGCCACATGTCTATCAATGGCATGATGATGCTTGCCAGCCACAGGTAGATGCTGGCACGATACTCTAAAATGATATAAACCAGTCCCACCACAGCCCCAAGTATGTCTAATACACGGAGGCTGTGGTCGGAGAGGTACTGTATTATTTCATCCATTGTGTGCTGATGATGCTTAGAATGTTATCGATACATGACCCAATACATGGCAAGGGGCTTGTGCACTGTACACACTGTAGGTCCAGAAGCCCAAATCGTGATTGTTGAATGCCTCCAACTTGCCTGTGGCGGCATCCTTGCGGAAGTTCAGTCCGCAGGCACCATTGCTCTCATACTTCCTGCTGAAGATGTTGTACACGGTCACGCCAAAGGTCATTCGTTTGCAGAACTTGGGCTTTAACGTGTAGGTCAGGCTGATGTCGGTGGTGAAGAAGTCATCGAGCATGGTGCTCACTTCTTTGCCTCCGTTGTCATCGTCGGTGAACTTCCTGAAACCGGTGTTTGTCATGTACTGCTCACTCACAAACTTGCTCATGGCTGATATGCGCCAGTCCTTCCATGTGTAACTCAGCACGTTGTTCAGTATGAAGTCGGGAGAGAAGGACAGGTGGGTGTCGCCCACTTCCTCTATGCTCTCTTCCCATGTCATCGGGTCGAGCACGGTCAGATGCATGTTCTTTGCCCTGTTCTTGCTCCAAGTGGCATTGATGTCCCACTGAAAACCTTTGAAGGGACGCCACTGTCCGGTCAACTCCACGCCCAGACGGTAGGAGTCCTTTATGTTGCGTGCCACCATCTCGCCGTTGCTATCCTGTGCTCCGGTCAACACAAACTGGTTGTCATAGTCCATGTAGTACAGGTTGACGCCTATGGAGTAGTTGCTGCCATCGTGCTTGTAACCCACTTCCAGGTCGTTCAGACGCTCACGCTGTGGGTCTACCTCTACCGACTCGCTCAGCATGTCTTCAAAGTCGTTGCGGGTGGGCTCCTTGTGGGTCACAGCGTATGATACGTATGCCTGGTGACCGGGCAGGAAGGTGTATGAGAGGCCGAACTTAGGATTGAAGAAGTAGTACTTCTTGTCCATCACGAGGGGACGCTGGTTTCCTTCGCCGTCAAATTCCTGAGAGGTGCCACTCATCTTGTAGTTTACGAGTCGGTACTGCAAGTCGGCAAAGACATTCAAACCGGGCAACACACTGTAGGTAGCCTTGCCGTAAACGGAGCCGTCTGTCTTCTTGGCATTATTGTCATAATACCTGTGGCTGTTGTACAGGTCCTCCTCAAATCCGTCCACCCATTTCACCTTGCCATAATGGTCGCCGTCATACTTGCTTATCACTCCGCCTAATGATGCCTGCAACTTGTTGGTGGTGTAGTTCAGAGAGGCTACTGCACCGAAAAAGTCGTTTGCCATCTTCTTCTGGCGCACCAAGTTCTTCTTACTTCCGAAAACGGCAGGGTCGAGAAGGTACTTGTACACCTTCTGGTCTTCTTTGAACTGCTCATAGTAACCGTCGCCGCGGGTGTAGAAGGCTGTGGCACTCATCGTCAGACCTTTGCTGAACTGTTGGTTCCACATCAGGTGGTAGTGCTGCTGATGGTAGTTGTCGGTCTGGTTGTCGTAAAAGGCTGTGGTGCCGTCTGCTGCTTTATACGAACCGCTGGGGTTGTATGTGCGCCCCAGGGTCTTCATCTGCTCGCGAGTAAGATAGTCCCATGCCATGTAGGTCTTCTCCCAGCCACTGAAGGTGGTGAATTCCACTATGGTCTTGTCACCGTAGTATCCGCCCTGCAGGAAATAACTGTTCAGACGTGAGTGGGCTCTGTCTACGTATCCGTCGCTACAAATATTCGACACTCGACCCTGGATGCCCCAGTGTTCTTTCAATAGGCCGGAAGAGAATTTCACAGTCTCTCTGTGGGTGCCGTAACTACCACCGCTAAGGTCGAGGGTGAGGTAGGGCTTGCGACCTATTTCCGAGGTGCGCATGTCGATAGTGGCACCAAAACCGAAACTGCCATTGCTGGATACACCTACACCACGCTGTACCTGTATGTCTTCCACACTCGATACGAAGTCACTCATGTTCACCCAATACAACTGGGCACTCTCGCCGTCGTTTAATGGTATGCCATTGGCCAATACGTTGATGCGGGTGGGGTCGGTACCACGTATGTGTATGCCAGTATAGCCTATGCCCATGCCTGCGTCCGACGACATGGTGACAGAGGGTAGCATGTTGAGCAGTTCAGGCACGTCTTTGCCATAGTTGGCATCTTCTATCTGCACCTTGGTCAACATGCTGTATGCCACCGGAGTGACTTTCGTGGCACGTGAGGATACTACGCTCACTTCTTGCAGATTGTACATCCGCAACGTGTCAACTTCTTGCTGAGCATAACTCACCATACCGATGGTCAGCATCAGAAACAAAAGAAAAATCTTCTTCATCTTTTTACTCTTACTGGTTAAATAAATAATATAAGAGGGATGCTCTAAGATTTTGATAAGCATATATTTAATGCTTGTTCTCTCCCTACGTCGGCATTACCCGAATCAGGTTCAGAGGGTATCATCTCAGCCCAAATGGTAGGGCACCCCTATAATAACTAAATCCTATTCGGGTGCAAAATTAATATTTTTTTAGCAAAATAACGGCTTTTTTGCATGGTTTTTTATATGTCCAGTGAATATGGAGGTATAATATAAAAAAAAATCTGTACCTTTGTGCCAATTAATTATCCCCATTTCATGTTGATAGTGTATATGAAACGAATATATTTGGTACTACTCCTTGCGAGTGTCTGTCTCTTGTCTCTGGCTCAGGTGTCGCCAGAGGCGCAGATGTCGTCGTGGGTCGCCAGTCTTTATAAACAACAGTCTTCGCATGCTACAAACCGAGTAAAAGGTGCCGACAGCAGGCGCTCTCTATGTGCTTTTGTTAAAGTTAAAGGTGAAGCAGACGGTATATTTGACAGTCTTAATGTTACTTCGCTCATGCACATTGGGGATATTCATATAGTAAATGTACCTCTTAGCAAACTGCCTGAGATGGTTCACACACCAGAAATACTTCGCATAGAGGCTCAGAAGAGTCACCGCATAGACATGGACTCTACTGCGTTCTTCATCAACGCTGTGGGGGTATATACGGGCGCAAACCTGCCACAGGCTTTCACGGGAAAAGGGGTGGTGCTGGGTATTCAGGATATCGGGTTCGATTTCACTCACCCCAATTTCTATAATGCCGACGGCTCCGATTATCGTATAAGGAAGGTATGGGATATGTTGAGTGCCGATGCCGCCGATTCTGATTTGCCTGTGGGGGCTGAGTATGTCAATGAGCAGGATATATTAAACTATGCCCACTCACGCGATGGCATACTCTTCGGTCATGGCACTCACACCCTCGGCACTGCCGCCGGCAGCGGGGCTGACTCTCCGTATAGAGGTATGGCGCCAGAAGCGGATATATGTGTCGTAAGCAATGCCGTAAGCGAAAATGTTCAGTTTATCAGCGAGGAGGATCTGGAGAAATATACTACTGCTACCGATGTGCTGGGTTTTAAGTATATTTTCGACTATGCCGATGCCGTGGGCAAGCCCTGTGTCATATCGTTCAGCGAAGGTTCTCCGCAGGACCTCAGAGGAGACGATGTGTTGTATTACGAGATGCTAAGTCAGATTACCGGACCGGGACATATACTCGTGGCTGCTGCCGGCAATGACGGCACTCAGTATGGGTATCTGCTGAAACCGGCAGGGGTGGAGAGCGACGGTGCACGACTCATGGCTGATGGCAGGAGGACATGGTTCTCGGTTCAGAGTTCACAGAATTTCTCATTGCGCTTCACGGCTTATCAGACCGATGGTTCGGCTGTCTCTGCCACATGCTCACTCCAGCAGGTCATGGAGGCGGAAGACAAGCAGTGGCACGACACCTTGTACACTTCCACTCTTCCTTTTTATATTGCGCTGAAAAATTTCACTTCTTGCTATGATGAGAGCAAGCAGGTGATAGAGGCGACTGTCTCTACTCTCAAGGAGGTGACCAACGGAGAGGGAAGTGTGGAGACGGTGCAACTGGGTGTGAAGCAGCATGTCACTGTAGAAATTATAGGCAGTGAGGCTGAGGTGGAATTATTCCGGGGTTCAGGCTATTTATATTTCGGTCATGGTCTCTCAGGTGGAGTAACCGGACACACCATACACTCTCCTTCCAGTGCTCCTTCGGTTATTTCTGTGGGTGCCAATGCTTACAGACGGGGATATAAGGATGTGAATGGCAACTATATAGTAGTGTGGCCGTACAACATGGGAGAAGGAAACGGACAAAGGGCGGCTTTCTCTTCCATCGGTCCCACTCTCGATTGGCGCAACAAACCGGATGTGCTGGCTCCCGGGTGCAATATCATCTCTTCTCAGAGTAGTTTCGTTCTCGAAGACGACCCTTCATTCGTCAATCAAATGTCTATGCTCACCGAAAGGAATGGCAGAACCTATCCCTGGGGGATAGACACTGGCACGTCTATGTCCACACCCGTGGTGGCAGGCACTGTGGCTCTGTGGTTGCAGGCTGACCCCACGCTCTCTCCACAGGATGTGCTCGATGTTATCGCCCATACGTCACGTCACATCAGAGATGGGGCGGATTATCCCAACTGTGAGGAGGGTTATGGAGAGATAGATGTGTATGGTGGACTGCTGTATATACTCAATCTCGATGGTATAGAGGGTGTGAGCAGCAGTATGCCGAAGGATGTACGTGTGGCGATGGATGGCTCGGTACTGGCATTAAGGTTTGACAAACTGTCAAAAGACAAACGTAAGGTGCACATCTTCAATTCCAATGGTATGATGGTGGAAAGGTTTTCTATAGATGGCGACAGCCAGGAAACCAGGATTTCATTGCAGCATCTGCCGAAAGGGATATATTTAGTGCAATTTGACGGCCACACACAAGGCTCCACTCTCATTCGCAGATAAAAAAGTGGCGGAGGTACATGCAGTACTTCCGCCACTTTTGTGTTCTACGCCTGTTTTACCAGATATTGCGCTTTATCTTTTCCACATACGCGTCTATCACTGCCACGGCTGTGATGTTCACCACATCACGCACGCTGCTGCCGTAGTCGGTGAAATGGATGGGCTTGTTCAGACCCATCTGTATCGGACCGATTATCTCCACGTCGGTATTCAGGGCTTGGAGCAATTTGTACGACGAACGGGCACTGGTCAGGTTGGGGAAGATGAGGGTATTCACATCCTTACCTTTCAGACGGGTGAAGGGGAACACCTTGTCGCGCGACTCACGGTCGAGGGCAAAGCCTATCTGTATCTCACCGTCTATCGCCATGTCGGGATATTGCTGTTGCAATATCTCTACAGCCCTGCGCACTTTCTTAGATCCCTCCGAGTTGTCGGAACCGAAGTTGGAGTGGCTTATCATGGCTATATATGGCTTCTCGTTGAAGAACATCACCGAAGTGCTGCTCAGACGAGCCAGGTCTACCAGGTCTTCGGTGGTGGGCTTCTGGTTTATCAGCGTGTCGGCTATGTAGAGCGGACCGCGGGGGGAGTTGATGATATGCATGGTGCCGAAATTCCTGAACTCTGGACGTATGCCTATCACTTCCTTTGCTACCTTGATGGTGTTGGAGTATTTGGTATACAGACCGGTGATGAAGGCATCAGCCTCGCCAGTCTCTACCATCATCATGCCAAAGTAGTTGCGCTCAAACATCTTGTCGTTGGCTTCTTCAAAGGTGTATCCGTCGCGCTGGCGCTTTTCTGTCAGTATGCGGGCATAGCGCTCCCTGCGCTCGGCTTCACGGTCATGACGCAGGTTTATCACTTCTATACCCTCCAGACTCAATTCCAACTCACGGGCCAGTTTCTCTATCCTCTCGTCATTGCCCAGGAGGATGGGGTCGCAGATACCCTCTGCCTTTGCCTGAACGGCGGCTTTGAGCATGGTGGGGTGTATGCCCTCGGCAAATACCACACGCTGGGGATGGTGACGTGCCGTGTCGTACAGTTTCTGGGTGAGTTTGGTCTCCTGTCCCAGCATCTCGCGCAGTTGGTTCTTGTAGGCATCCCAGTCGGTTATGATGTTGCGGGCCACGCCGCTGTCTATGGCTGCCTTTGCCACGGCTGCCGACACCTCGGTGATCAGTCGGGGGTCTACGGGTTTGGGGATGAAGTAGGAGGGACCGAAGGTGAGGTTGTTTACGTGATACACATCGTTCACGATGTCGGGCACAGGCTGTTTGGCAAGGTTGGCAATGGCATGTACTGCTGCCATCTTCATCTCCTCGTTGATGGCACGTGAGTGTACATCGAGGGCACCACGGAAGATATAGGGGAAACCTATCACGTTGTTTATCTGATTGGGATAGTCCGAACGTCCGGTGGCCATGAGCACATCGCTGCGGGCTTCCATGGCGTCCTCATACGATATCTCGGGCTCGGGGTTGGCAAGTGCAAATACTATGGGGTCGTTGGCCATGCTGCGTACCATGTCCTTGCTCAGCACATTGCCTTTGCTCAGGCCCACAAACACGTCGGCGCCACGTACTGCCTCTTCCAAGGTGTGCACGTCATTGCGTTCGGTGGCGAAGAACCGCTTCTGTTCGTTCAGGTCTTCACGCTCCGTGGTTATCACGCCCTTGCTGTCAAGCATCAGTATGTTTTCTTTCCTTGCACCGAGTGCCATGTACAGTTTGGTGCAGGATATGGCTGCTGCACCGGCACCGTTCACCACTATGCGTACGTCGGATATGTTCTTCTTCGCCACTTCAAGGGCATTCTTCAATCCTGCTGCCGAGATTATGGCGGTGCCATGCTGGTCGTCGTGCATCACGGGGATGTCGAGGGTGCGCTTCAGACGCTCCTCTATGTAGAAACACTCAGGTGCCTTGATATCCTCCAGGTTTATGCCGCCAAAGGTGGGGGCTATGCGCTCCACAGCCTCGCAGAACTTCTCGGGGTCTTTCTCGTCCACCTCTATGTCAAACACATCTATGCCACCATAGATTTTAAAGAGCAGCCCCTTTCCTTCCATTACGGGCTTGCCGCTCATGGCACCTATGTCGCCCAGGCCTAATACTGCCGTACCGTTGGATATCACTGCTACCAAATTGCCCTTGTCGGTGTATTTATATACATCGTCGGGGTGATTCTGTATCTCGGTGCAGGGGTATGCCACACCTGGAGAGTAGGCTAGAGACAGGTCGCTCTGGGTGCGGTAAGGTTTTGTGGGTTTTACTTCAATTTTTCCCGGCCTGCCTTCCTGGTGGTAGGCAAGCGCATTCTCTTTCGTAATCTGTGCCATAGTGTAAATTATATTGTTTATTCTTGGTTATTCCTCTTGTTCGTATCCTACAGACGTTCTACGTTTTTCACTCCTTTCACCGTGCGCAGTTTCTTTATCAGGGCATTCAGATGAGATGTGTCATCCAGTTGCACTACAAGTATTCCGCCGAAGAGTCCGTCGTGACTGTCTATGCTTATGCTGCGCATCATAATCTTTTCTTCCTTGGAGATGACACTGGTGATATTGTTCACTATTCCTATGTCATCGTTGCCTACCACACGCAGGGTGATGCTATACTGCGAACTGCCCTTACCGCTCCATTTGGCTTTCACTACGCGATAGCCGAAACGTCTGCGCAACTCCAGGGCATTGGGACAGTTTTCGCGGTGTATCTTTATCCCTCCGTTGACGGTCACAAATCCGAAAATGGGGTCGCCGTAGATGGGATGGCAACATTTAGCCAACTGATAGTCCAGCCCTTTCAGATTACGGTCTATCACCAGCACGTCCTCGTTCTGATGTGCTATTGCCGCATCCGGGTGCTCATAGTTGTACTCCATGGCACTGCGGACGGGCACGGAGGGTGCGTCGCGCCTAGTCTCATGGTCGCGCAATGCCAGGTAGGTCTCTATCACCTCGTTCACGTCCAGTTTCTCCTCTGCCAAAAGGTGGTAGAATTCCGATGTCTCCTTTATGCCCAGTTTCTTTATGAGGTGGGAGAGGGTAGACTCTACAAGTTCCGCCTTCCTGTTCTTCAGCCTGCGCTCCAACAGTTCCTTGGCATAGAGCCCGTCTTTGATTCTTGTCTCTTTTAGTGCCAGTCGTATCTTAGCCTTAGCCCTCGAACTCTTTACTATATTCAGCCACTCCTGCTTGGGCTTCTGGTTTGCCGACGTGAGTATCTCTATCTGGTCGCCACTGTGCAGTACCTGGCGCACGGGCACCAGGTGATTGTTGATGCGGGCTCCCACACATATATTGCCCAGACGGGAGTGGATATGGTAGGCGAAGTCGAGCACGGTGGAACCTTTTGGAAATTTCAGCAAGTCGCCCTTGGGAGTGAACACGAACACTTCGTCTTCATACAGGTCCATCTTAAACTGGTCCATCATCTGACGGTCGTCGCCACTCTCCAGAGCACTGCGTATGTTGTTGAGCCATTCGTCTATTCCGGCTTCACTCTTTATACCCTTGTACCGCCAGTGGGCAGCCAGTCCGCGCTCGGCTATCTCGTCCATCCGCTCGGTACGTATCTGTACTTCCACCCATTTGTTCTCCGGACCCAACACAGTGATATGCAGACTCTCATAACCATTGCTCTTGGGCACCGACAACCAGTCGCGCAGACGTTTGGGGTTGGGTTGATACATGTCGGTTATGATGGAGTACGCCTGCCAGCACTGCATCTTCTCCAACTTCGGGGGCGAGTCGAGGATGATACGTATGGCAAACAGGTCGAATATACCCTCAAAGTCGCACTTCTGCTTCTTCATCTTCTGCCAGATGCTGTGGATGCTCTTGGTGCGACCCTTCATGTGAAATTTCAAACCTGCCTGGCGCAGATGTTTGTCTATAGGTGTTATGAAGCGTTCTATATATGCATCACGTGAACGCTTTGTGGCACTCAACTTGTCCTTGATCATGTAGTAGGCATCGTGCTCCAGGTATTTCAGACTCAGGTCTTCCAATTCGCTCTTTAGTTTGTAGAGACCCAGTTTGTGAGCCATGGGGGCATAGAGGTAAGAGGCCTCTTCAGACACCTGCTGCCTGCGTGACACCGCTTCCGTGTCGCGTATCTGACGCATGAGGTTCACACGGTTGGATATCATTATCAATATCACACGCATGTCCTCGGCAAAAGACAATAGCAGACTGCGGAAATTCTCCGTTTCCTGAGCCGCGCCACGACTGCCCAGTTCGTATGTCCTGCTCAGACCCCTAACTATCCTGCTTACACTCTCACCCCATTGCATTCTTATCTCGTCTATGCCATGTATGCGGTCTGAACGACAGGTCCACAGTATCAGGGCTATCACTCCTTCGCTGTTCAGTTCGGTCTCCTCTATGGCAACGACAGCAGTCTGCAACCCAAACAGTATGGGGTTCAGACCGAAGGCATCACGATGCAACATGCCCTCTTCTATGGCTCTCTGTGCATCGAGGCGGGCTGATTGTATCAATGCGGAACTGAGATTGCACGTTGCTCGCAGATGATTGGCGAGTGATATCGTTTCTCTTATCTCAGCCGTGGTAAACTGCAGTTTCTCCATTCCTTTTTTCTGTATAGCGGACGATGTTTCTAAAATGCTATGCAAAATTAGCAATTTTCTGCCCAATTATGATTGTTTTTATAAAAAAGTAACTATTTTTGTACAAAAATATCTATATCACTTATTTATTCGTATATCATGCTTACACAAGAAGATTTAAAACTGTTGTGCTCAAAGGGCATTACCGAAGAGCAAATCAATCATCAACTGGACGAGTTTAAAACTGGTTTCCCATTCCTGCGCCTCGAGGCTGCGGCTGCCGTTGGTAAAGGCATCATCGGCACTACTGACAGTCAGGCTCAGGAGTATGTGAAACTGTGGGATGAATACAAGGCGCAAGGACACTCTATCGTCAAATTCGTACCTGCTTCAGGTGCCGCCAGCCGTATGTTCAAAGACATGTTCGCATTCGTGGATGCTGAATATGATGTGCCTACCACCGACTTTGAGAAGCAGTATTTCGACAATATCCATAACTTTGCCTTCTTCGATGCTCTCAACGAGAAATGTATCGAAAACGAAGGTAAGGGCATCGACCAACTGATGGAGGAAGGTAAGTTCAAGGCTGTGGCAGCAAACATGCTGAAGGCTGAAGGACTCAACTACGGACAACTGCCCAAGGGCCTCCTGCTCTTCCATAACTATACCGAGGGTGCCAGAACTCCTATGGAGGAACATCTGGCAGAGGCTGCTATGTATGCTGCCAGCAAAGGACAGGCTAACATTCACTTTACCGTCAGCCACGACCACCTGGCTCTCTTCCAGCAGAAAGTGAAGGAGAAAGTTGATGAGATGGCAAAGAATTTCGGAGTGTCATATCAGGTATCCTTCTCCGAACAGAAACCCAGCACCGATACCCTGGCAGCCAACAAGGACAACACTCCTTTCAGAGACGACAAAGGACAACTGGTGTTCCGTCCGGGTGGACACGGTGCACTGATAGAGAACCTGAATGATATAGATGCTGATGTCATTTTCATAAAAAATATAGACAATGTGGTGCCCGACAAGTTGAAAGAGGACACCGTGCTCTACAAACAGGTGATAGCCGGTGTGCTCGTAGGGCTGCAGGCTAAGGCATTCGACTATCTGAAGCGCATCGATGAGGGTAATCTCTCTGACGATGAAATACAGCAGATGGCACTCTTTGTGCAAAACGACCTCTGCTGTTGCAACCCGCAGTATGACAGTCTTGGCAAGGATGAGAAGGTGGAATACCTGCGCAAAAAACTCAACCGCCCCATGCGTGTGTGTGGCGTGGTGAAGAATGTGGGTGAACCTGGCGGAGGACCCTTCCTCACATATAATCAGGATGGCACCATAAGTCTGCAAATACTTGAAAGCAGTCAGATAGACAAGTCTAATGAGGAGTACATGAAGATGTTTAACGAGGGCACACATTTCAATCCCGTTGACTTGGTATGCGCTGTCAGGGATTACAAGGGCAAACGCTTCGAACTGCCGAAATATGTGGATCGCTCCACGGGCTTCATATCAAACAAGAGCAAGGGTGGCAAGGAACTCAAAGCTCTGGAACTGCCCGGACTGTGGAATGGCGCCATGAGCGACTGGAACACGATATTCGTGGAGGTGCCACTTTCTACATTCAACCCCGTGAAGACGGTAAACGACCTGCTCAGACCACAACATCAGTAAGATGTGAAAACGAAGAAGTCCCCTACAAAGCAGGGGACTTCTTCGTTTATAATACTTTTCACGTTACTTTGTCAGATAAGCGAGAATGCCACATCCATCATCTTGGTGAAGGTGGACTGACGCTCCTCCGCCGAGGTGCATTCTCCTGTGAGCAGATGGTCGGAGATGGTGCAGATGGCGAGGGCTCGCTTGCCGGTACGGGCGGCATTCATATACAAGGCGGCGGCCTCCATCTCTATAGCCATAACCTGCATCTTTCTCCAACGGTCGTTGTAATTGTTCTCTCCGTAGAAAAGATCTGAAGAGAATATGTTGCCCACCTTGTAGCGGTAACCCATGCGCTCGCATGCTTCTACGGCACCGCGCAGCAGACCGAAGTCGGCTATCGGGGCAAAGGTGCCCGGCAAACCAAACTGTGCCCCGTAGTTGGAGTCGGTACATGCACCCTGGGCAATCATCAGGTCGCCTAAATGTAGGTCTTCATGCATGCTGCCGGCACTACCTACACGTATAATCGTCTTCACATCGTAGAAATTGAACAACTCGTAGGTGTAGATACTGATAGAGGGTATGCCCATGCCATGACCCATCACACTCACTCGCTTGCCGTTATGGGTGCCGGTATAGCCCAACATGCCGCGCACATTGTTGAATAGTACTGGGTTGTCAAGGAAGTTCTCTGCCATGAACTTGGCACGCAAAGGGTCGCCTGCCATTATCACTGTCTCGGCTATCTCGCCGTATTGTGCCCCTATATGGGGTGTGGGTGTCTTCGCCATATAATAAGAAGGTATTTGTGTTTTACAATGATTGTTGGTTTTCACTGCAAATATACGATTAAATGAGCACAATACAAAATGAGAAACAAAGTTTTTCATTTTTATTGTCAATCACAAGTATATTGTTCATCGCTTTTTATTACTTTTGCACTACTTACCAATATTTATTGTCTATGCCGATGAGAATATTTATCGCCATTTCACTTATGGCAGCACTGCGGAGCATGTCCTGCGCCGTGAGTGCCCAGACACCCCAGTCGCTGGTGGTGAGCGAGACCACGTTGAGCAACGGAATGAAAGTATGGCTCAATGAAGATCACTCCCAACCCAAGGTGTTTGGCGCTGTCGTGGTCAATGCCGGTGCCAAAGACTGTCCCAATACTGGTATCGCCCACTATTTTGAGCATATCATGTTTAAAGGTACCGATTGCATCGGCACCATTGATTATAAGGCAGAGAAGGTGTGGCTCGACTCTATCAGCGATGCTTACGACAGGTTGGCTGCTGCCGATGACGACATGCATAGGGAAGTCATACAGAAAGAGATCAACAGACTGAGTGTAAAAGCCAGTGATTACACTATCCCAAACGAGTTTAATAGCCTAGTTTCAAGGTATGGAGGCAGCAATCTCAATGCCGGCACGTCCTACGACTTCACGTTCTATCACAACTCCTTCACACCCCAATACTTAGAACAGTGGTGCATGCTCAATAGCCAGAGATTTATCAACCCTGTGTTCAGAATGTTTCAGACTGAACTCGAGACGGTATATGAGGAGAAGAACAGAGAGGCGGATGACCCGATGGGGGCAATACGACAGGTGATAATGAAAGAACTGTTTGGCACACAGCCGTATGCCTATCCCGTACTCGGCAGCACGGAGAACCTGAAGCGCCCACGACTCTCGGAGATGAAAGACTTTTACGAAAAGTATTACGTGGGCTGCAATATGGGAATAATACTGTGTGGTGACTTCTCTGCCGACCAGGTGCTGCCTCTCCTCGAACGTACCTTTGCCCGTATACCGCGTGGCAAACTGCCCGAGAGGGGAATATCACCTCTGCCTGCTATCACCAAGGAAAGGACGGTAGAGGTGAAACTGCCCATACCGTTAATTAGCGTAGAGATGTTGGCTTTCAAGGCTCCTACGGAGTTTGACGAAGATGACAATGCCATGGATATGGTGGCGAGTCTGCTCTCCAACGGGCAGGCTGGCATGCTCGACTCGCTGGTAAATGAAGGAGAACTGATGGCTGCTGGTTTCTCTACTGTGACTCTCAACGATGCAGCGGTGGCAATGATGTATGTGATGCCCAACTTGCTGGCAAAGACCAAAAAGGCTGAAAATAGCTGTAAACGACAACTTCAGCAGTTATTGCAGGGACAGTTCTCTGACGATGTCTTCAACACCCAGAAACAGAAACTCTACCGAGATGCCATGCGCGGGTTGGAGAGTATTGATGGCAAGTCGATGAAAATGGTGGAATTGATGGCCTCCGGACATAAATGGCAAGAGTATGTAGATAAGGTGAATGCCATACGACACCTCACTCGTGAAGATGTCGTACATGTGGCAAAGAAATACCTTAACCTGCCTTTCGTCAGATTTAAGAAGAAAAAAGGCTCGTACGACAAAGACAGAATGACGCAGCCCGGATATATGCCTGTAGTGCCAAGAAACAATGGAGCCGAGTCGCAGTTTGCCACGGTGTTGGCTCAGGTGCCTGTTGCTGAAACACCACCCCGACTTATTGATTTCAATCGTGATGTCACTGTCACACCTCTTGATGCCAACACCACTCTCTATCATAAGAACAATGACGTGAACGATATGTTTGAACTCGTGTTGAACTATAATATCGGTATGAAGGCCAATTCACGACTGGGTATGGCTACTGCCATGATGAATCTGTGCGGCACGGACTCGTTGAAGAAACAGCAACTGGAAACAAGACTGCAGTCGCTCGGCGCGAGTATTGACTTTAGTAGCGAGCCGAAATCTACGTCCATCACAGTGAAAGGGATAGACCGAAACTTCGGTGCCACCATGCAACTGCTCTACCATCTGCTCACACATGTCAAGGCTGATGAGGATATCATGAAAAAGGTGATAGGGAATGTCAGGGCAGAAGAGTCTTCATTAGGTCAGGACCAAGATGGGGTGTTCAATGCTCTCTTGCTCAGGTTGATACTCGGAGAACAGTCGCCCATGCTCAATCGTATCACTTACGATGAGGCAAAAACCCTTTCCTCGGCAGAATTGCTCTCTATATTCAATATCATCTTCTACTCTCCATGCTCAGTCACCTATACCGGGACACTGACGAATGAGCGTGTGGCACGCGTGGTAAGACAATTCATTCCTGAGAGTCAGGCTGCCCTGCCATACAATGCTTACGATTACGATATTAAGACTTACGATGAACAGATAGTGTACGTCGTGGATATGGACGAGTCCAGACAAAACCAGATTATTTCATACTATCAGATAGCACCTCAACCTACTCAGGAGGGTAGGGCGATGGCACAACTCCTAAAATCCTATATCGGCGGTAGCATGTCGTCCGTGCTCTTCCAGGAGGTGAGGGAATTTCGGTCCATGGCATATCTCACAGGGAGTGTGCTCTGGACTAATTCTATCAAGACCCAACCGCAGTCGCCACTCGCACTGGTCAGTTACGTGGGCACACAGGCTGACAAGTCTATGCAGGTCATCGCTCTCATGGATTCCTTGATGAACGACTTACCCGTACGCGACAACTCTTTCATTACTGCCAGACAGGAGTGTATCAATGATATATACAACAACTATCCCACATTCAGACATTTGCCGCAGGAGGTAGCGCACCTACGACAACTGGGTTATGAGAAGGACAGCAATGATGGACTGTTCGATATATATAAACGGGCTACAATCAACGATATGAAGACCTTCTATGAGAAATATGTGAAGTGCAATGCTGGTAGAAGGGTTATTGCCATCATGGGAGATAAGAAAAGTCTGAACATGAAGGAGTTGAGGAAATATGGCAAGGTGATTGTACTAAAAATGAAAGACCTGATAAATAAATGATAGACCACAATACTTCTCTGCTGCTGCAAAGGTATGCTGCTCAATACGAGAATGAGCAATTCTTAACCGGCGACCCATCATGGTTTATGCACCAGGTTGTTGGACGGAAAGACCAGGAGACGATTGCTTTTGTGGCGTCTTGTCTCAGTTACGGCAGTCGTAAACAGTTTATGGCTCGTATACAGTGGCTGATGGAACAGGCAGGCGACAGCATGCATCAATGGGTGCTTACAGGGGCATTTCGTAGTTCGCTGCCTGAGAACAGCAAGGCTTGCTTCTACCGCCTATACACTGTGGGAGACATCCATTACCTGCTGAGTGAACTTCAGACTATGTTGAAAGACTATGGTTCTCTGGGTGAGTACGTCAGATGCAATGCTCATGATACCCTCAGTGCAATAAGGGCACTGTGTCAGTTCTTCTCCACCCACGGACACTGTGCTCCTGTACCCAAGGATGCCGCCTCTGCATGTAAGCGGCTGTGTATGTTCCTCAGGTGGATGGTAAGAGACCACTCACCAGTTGACCTCGGGCTGTGGGCAGATTTTATCGACAAGGATTCTCTTATCATGCCACTCGATACTCATGTCTTGCAGCAAGCAAACCGTCTGCGACTGCTCAGCAGCAAGACGGCATCCATGTCGGCTGCCACCAGACTGACTGACTCGCTGCGAGAGGTGTTTCCCGGAGACCCACTGAAAGGTGATTTCGCTCTGTTTGGCTATGGTGTGAACTCAGGTCAGCATCCATAACTTATTGCCGCGCACCTCGGTGCTGGCAGGGGTGTTGTCGGCATATAGCAGTCCGGTGCCCAGTCCCTGTGGCAGGGTCAGGTGGCTGCCGTACACCCAACTGCAATACTGGGCTATGGCACTCAGACCGATGTTGCTCTCAAGTGCTGATGTTATCCATGAACCTATTCCCATCCTTCTCGACAGCGATATCCATTCATTGCAGCCGTCAATACCTCCATGCAGTGATGGCTTCAGCACTATGAAGGACGGATGTATATCACGCAAGAGTTGCTCACGTGCCGTGTTGTCATTGGCACCAATCAACTCCTCATCCAGGGCGATAGGTATAGGACTGTTTCTGCACAACTCCGACATCCATTGCCACTGTCCGGCACGGATGGGCTGCTCTATGCTGTGCAGGTGGAAGCGAGACAGACGCTCCAACTTCTCCATGGCATCGGCTGGGGTAAAGGCTCCGTTGGCATCCACACGCAACTGTACCATACTGCTGCTGTAGCGACTGCGTATCTTAGCCAGCAATGCCAATTCCGATTCAAAGTCTATCGCGCCAATCTTCAGTTTCACGCATTTGAAACCCTGTTCCAACTTCTGCTCTATACGCTGGCTCATCTCCTGAAAACTACCCATCCATACCAGTCCGTTTATCGGTATACCTTCCTCACCTCGTGTAAAGGGGGTGTCGAATATACGCAGGCCATGTCGCAGTGACAATAATGCCATCTCTAAACCAAAAAGCATACTGGGATAATGGCGGGCGCTGCTCATGTCTATCTCTCCCGTCTCTTCCAACTTCTTGCACTGTTCTTGGAGCACTTGTAGGTAGTCGGGCGTGTCGTCACAACTGAGTTGTGGCAGTGGTGCACATTCGCCCACGCCCTCTCTTTCACCCTCGTGCACATGTATCAGCCATATCCTCCGTTCGGTATATACCCCGCGCGATGTACCTGCAGGTTGAAGGAAATGCAATACACGTTCCTCTATCTCTGTCTTCATATTTGATAGTCGCAGTTTTGTCAGAAGATTGCTGCTATGCGGCGAATCTGATTTAGTTTCTCCATAAACGACTCATCGCGCTCAGCCATCAGCATATCGTATTCGTTCTGCATTGCCAACAGCGGGGCGGCATCTACACCAAGTGCTGCCTCCATCATCAATGCAAGTTCAGGACTGAGAGAACGTTTGCCATTTAGTATTTCGTTGAATGCTGAATATGAAATGCCTATCTTCTTTGCGAAACCTCGTTGTGAAATACCACGATATTCCAATTCGTCCTTCAACACTTCGCCGGGATGGGTGGGCTGAAATGGTTTCAGATTGTTTGCTATCATCTTCGGATCTACTCCTTCAAGTGTGGTCATATCTCGTCCTCCTATATTATTTATAATGGTTCGACAAATCTGTGATGTTACAAACTGTGACAATCTGCTTACCAGATTCCATACCTTCGGCAAATTCAATACGGTACTGGTCGTTGATACGGACAGATGAAAGCCCTTCTTTATCGCTGTGCAACTTCTCGTAGTGAAGAGAACCATACTTAACAAGCCCTAAGACATTCTCCAGTTGTTTCATAAGGTTGATGACCTTGATGTATTTGGAGATAATCTGGGGCTGAAAACGGTGGTGCTTGTCACTTGCCTTACCGTCTGTGTATAATTGCCGTAGATATGTTTGTTCAAATGTAACTATCATACTGTTTGCAAAAGTACAAAAAAAACTGGTGTTCGCAAATTATAGAACAATATTTCTTTGCTATACATGCGCGTCTTGTCTTGTTTTTTGCGTACATTTGCAGAGAAATAAATGTTTCTCAGGTAATTATGAACAAAATATGGGTGTATATATGTCGAGATGTGGACAACCTCGACGTGAACCAGACCTTGCCGCTGCTTTCAGCACAGCGCAAGGAACAAGTGCTGAGATTTAAACCGATGAAAAGCAGACAACTGTCGGCTGCGGCATACTTGACGCTGAAAAAAGCCATGAAAGATATTTATGGAATAGATAAACATCTTCTCTTCTCTTACGAAGAAGGAGGAAAACCATGGCTCATCGACTTCCCCGATATTCATTTCAACCT
>CAMHPC010000001.1 GCA_946186945.1 uncultured Prevotella sp. | reverse complement strand
GCGGCGAGATGCATAGCGGCACCTGGCATGCCGTGGGTGGCAAGAACTACCTGGCACAGATATTCCGCGATGCAGGGGCTGAGTATGTGATAGACGATGATGAGACGGCGGGCGAAAACCTGGAACTGGAGAAGATGTACTCTCTGGCTGCCAATGCCGACTACTGGCGCATACTCAACAGTCACGACGGCGACTTCTCCTACGAGGCGCTGCGTGCCTCTGAGCCTCGCAACGAGATGTTTCGTGCCTACCGCGAGCGTCATGTCATCTACTGCAACATGAAACAGACGCCCTATTACGAGTGTTCGCCCGTGGAGCCCGATGTGCTGCTGAAGGACTTCATCGCCGTGTTCCACCCCGAACTGGTGGAGAAGGACTACCAACCCCGTTACTATCATTTGCTGAAGTGATATGCGTCGCCCACAGCCACTCATACTGCTCCTCTTGACAGCCATCATATTGATGGTGGTGGTCAACCTGTTGGTGGGGTCGGTGTCGCTGCCCGTCGCCGATGTGGTGGGTGCGCTCCTTGGCGACGACACAGTGAACGAGATTTCGCGCAACATAGTGGTGCAGTCGCGCCTGCCGCAGACGCTCACCGCGATAGTGGCAGGAGCGGGACTGGCGGTGAGTGGATTGCAGATGCAGACGGTATTTCGCAACCCCTTGGCGGGTCCGTCGGTGCTGGGCATCAGCAACGGTTCGGCTCTGGGTGTGGCATTCGTGGTGCTGCTCTCTGGGCGCGTGGGTGGTGTGGCACTCAGTCGTCTGGGTTACCTGGGCGAGGCTGCCATGTCGGTGGCTGCCATAGCGGGTGCGCTGCTCGTGCTCGCCCTTATAGTATGGATAGCGCGCAGGGTGAAGGGCAATGTCACGCTGCTCATCATAGGTGTGATGATAGGTTATATGGCGAATGCCATCATCGGTGTACTGAAATTCCTCAGTCCCGAGGAGGATGTGAAGGCGTTTGTGGTGTGGGGGTTAGGCTCGTTCTCGCGTGTGTCTGGCGATGAGATGTTGCTCTTCGTGGTTATCATGTGTGTGTTGTTGCCTGTGAGCATGCTCATGGTGAAATGGATGAATGTCATGCTCCTTGGCGACCGCTATGCTACGAGTCTGGGTCTTAACATCGGTCGTGCCCGTCTGTGGGTCATCACCTGTTCGGGGGTGTTGGTGGCTATTGTCACTGCCTACTGCGGTCCCATCATGTTTATCGGCATGGCGGTGCCTCACTTGGCGCGTGCGCTCTTCCGCACGTCAGACCACCGTATCCTCATGCCTGCCACGGCTCTCTGTGGTGCCCTCCTGGCTCTGGTGTGCAACCTCATTGCGCGCATGCCGGGTTTCGAGGGTGCTCTCCCCGTCAACTCTGTCACTGCTCTGGTAGGTGCGCCCATCATCGCCATGGTGCTCTTCCGCCGTCGCCGCCGCACCGAGGAGTGATAAGACTGTGAGACACTTATGAAGGCATATTATAGGGGCGCGTATAGGAGCGCGCGGCATCTTGCTGCGCATAAAAAAGGTCGTCAGAACCTATTATTTGGGGTCGCTGCGCTCAAAATTATAAAAAATTTGACTCAAAAAATTATAATAATTGTTGACTTCATGACGCTGGAAGGGCAATGAGCATTTGCAATCGATATAATCATACCTATTTCCGCTGGCTTATAGGTATTATTTTTGGGGCATAACAGATGCCGATATTAGAGGCATCGGGATTGCAAATCCCGATGAGTTTCTTTAAACTTCCTTGAGCATCCTTGAACATCTTTGACTTTCCCTTCGACCATAGACCGTTGGTTCAGCCAGTTGTTATATAATTTTTTGAATCAATTTTTTATATTTTTGAGGCCGTCAGGCCGACCAAATAAAGGTTTTGACATTGTTTTACGCACCTGTATTATGACGCGCCTACGGGACTTTTGTGGGTGCTATGCGGGTAGATAGGGACTAAACATGACGTGGAAACAGGTGAGGTGGACAAATTGGCATGAATATAGATTGGAGTGGGGTGATGAAATGGACAAACCCCCGATGAACACTGACTTTTCCGATTAGTGTGTGAGGTAAAGAAAAGTGGATGAAATGTAGAAAAAAGGTTATTTTTACCCCCCCACAAGCCAAAAAGTGAGGTTTTTGCGAAGCGCGTTTTTTGCTGCTATTATTTAACGAGGATAATTTTGCACCAGTAAAAACGAAAACAATAAAAACTATCGCTATAAATCCAAAAAGATGAAGAAACTATTTACAATTACTTTATTGTTAATGATGGCAGTAGCATATTCATGGGGATATACCACTGTCACCGTCACCTACACAGGAACTGCTAACGATGCTTTCAAGAACGCACTTGAGGCAATTGACCAAACTGAAGAGTATACAACTGCAAAAGGAAGCGATGGCTGGGGCAACGGCGAAGAAAAACTTAAACTGGTAGTTACCCTTGGTACCGGTGCCAACTTCGATGAAGATGCCGTTAGAGTGCTCAATAATTACTTGAACGACCGTTATGGTATCTACCGCGAGATAGACCTCACTGCCTGCACCACCCTCACCACCCTGCCCGATGGTGCTTTCAGCGGTCGTGACCTGGTACGTATATGGTCTATGCCAAGTACCATCACCACCATAGGCAACAACGCATTTAACGGTTGCAAAGAAGCCACCAGCATCACCTTCGGCACAGGCTCATCTGCTATAACCTCTGTTGGCAATTTGGCTTTTAATAACTGCGAAAAGCTCACCAGCATCAATTTAGATAATTGCACAAGCATAGGAAACAATGCATTCGGAAATTGCAGTTCATTCACAAGTCTGTCACTGCCTGCTATTACCACCGTACCCTCTGATGCTTTTAATGGCATGAAGATAAATGGTAACCTAAGTCTTCCCGGAGTGACTAAAGTTAACGGATGGGCTTTCAGCGGTTGCACTGCCAATTCCCTCACTGTTGGTACCGTAGGAACGACACTGACACTGAGTGAGGGTGCATTTAGAAATTCATCTATTCCCACCATTACCCTGCACGATACTTCGGTGATACCCGCCTGGTGCTTTGCTGGCAGTAAAGTGACGAAACTGGTGATGCAACCTGTTACCAGCATTGGCAAATTTGCTTTCCAGGAGAACAAAACCATGACAGCACTGCCCTTCACTGCTACAGACTGTAACAAATGGAGCACCTCCTGCACCGAGATACCCGAAGGTTGTTTTGCAGGATGCACATCTCTGCAAACCATAGATATACCTTCTCACATCACCACGATAAACCGTTCCTTTGTTGACCTGTGCATCAATCTTACTGAGATAAACGTTGACTCCAACAACAACAACTATAGTTCCGTAGACCAATTGCTGTGCAACAAGGCCGGCGACACCGTGATAGTATTCCCCGAGGGTAAGGCTGCAAATACTGACTATATCTTCCGCGATCAGATAACCACACTGGCAGACAACTCCTGCTACCAGACATATTTCAAGAACGTGACCTTCGGTAGTGGAATGACCACAGTAGGCGAACTTGTGTTTAACGAGAGTGCAGTAGAAACCATCACCATCAACACCGCCCTCGCCGACGTGAATCATGGAGCCTTTGCCAACACCAAAAATTTCAGATGGTTCAACGGTGCTGTTGACGGCACCACATACTACACCAACGGTACCGACGGACTGCTGTATAAGAAAAAAGGCATACTGTATCGCTGCCCTGAGCAGTATGCAGATGCCAACGGCGATGCCATCACATCACTCGACCTGAGTAGCAACGAGACAATAACCCACGTGGAATATGCAGCATTCTCTAAATGTAAGAATCTGACAAGTGTGCAACTGCCCAACACAGTACAGACCCTCGGCCGTCATGCCTTCGAATACTGCGAGGCTCTCGAGACCTTCACCCTGCCCAGCAATCTGAATCCTACTCCCAACGAAGGTGGTGTGGCTGGTTTCGGCGATGCTCCCTTCCGCGGTTGCAGCAACCTGAAATCAATAGACAGCAATGGTGCAAGCGACCATTATCACACTATCAACAATGGTATGCTCTGCAACGAAGACGACACCGAACTGCTCATCTGTCCTGCTGCCTACGCCAACAGTGTAGCAGATCCTACCCAATGGGACGGCAAGGTGCAACTGCCCCACACCCTGCAAATCATCACCGCTGCCGCTTTCGACGGTTGCAAATACATCAAAGAGGTGGTGATACCCCAGGGCGTGTACTCTATCGAGACAGGTGCATTTCAGAACTCCAGTGTGGAGACAGTGGTGATACCTCACTCTATGACCAGCGCCCACACATACATAGACTGGTTCCAGGGTTGCAATAAACTGAAGAATATTTACATTCTCGCTGAGGAAGTGCTGGGACAGGTGGACGGTAACAAAAAACGTTTCAATGAGTTCTACAACGTGCAAGACGCAACATTCCAAGGACTCACAATATACGTGAGCAACGAATACAGCGAGGGTGGCAACAATCTCGTAACAGGTTACCGGGCTGCCAAGCACGTCGAGGGCAGAGGTGACATGGGTTGGGGCGATGCAGCCGACAAGGGTGCCACAATCACCGACATGTATCACCGCGCCATCACCGAGGACTATGCCCCGATAGCAGCAGGCGAATACTGGGATGCAAGCAACCAGTTCCTCACCACCAACCCCACCTACAAGAACCAGACCAGTGCCAACAACTACAGTTTCATCACCCTGTATCGTAAGTTTGACAGCGCCAACGAGAACACACTCTACACCCTCTCCCTGCCGGTAGCCATGACTGCCGACGAGGTGACTGCCACCTTCGGCGAGGGCACACAGATCTACCACTTCACCGGCCGTACCGACCGCGTGCTCAACTTCACCTCTGCCCACACCATACCTGCCGGCACTGCCGTACTGATAAAGCCCGCCAGAAAGGCTACATCATATATGATAGACCTGCGCAACAGCACACCCACTGCCAAAGCCATCGACGAAAGCACAGTAGTAGGTACGGGTGCTGATCAGCAGACCACCGGCAATACCACTGTAAACGCGCAGGACGAGACAGTGACTGGTGTGACCTTCAACTATGCCTTCAACCCCACATGGCAGAAGGACGCTGAGATGCCCCAGTACGGCTACTACGTGGGTGAGGAAGGAAACGTGTATCGCGTGACTCAGCCTGGCAGAAAAATCAGGAAGGCCCTGCGCGGATATATCACCGGCGGCAGCAATGATGTGACAGAACCCTCCAACATGTCGGTACTTGGCATAGACCTGGACGGCGTGGTGACAGGCATAGAGGATGTGCGCATAGAGGGCATGACCACCAACCAGACCGGCAATGTGTACAACACACAGGGACAGTTGGTAAGAAAAGGTGCCAGCACCGAGGGTCTGCCTCGCGGACTGTATGTAGTGAATGGCAAAAAAATATTTGTAGACTAAACCAGACTGAGAGGATAAAAGAAATGAAAAAAGCATACAACACTCCCGATATAAGCGTAGTAACCATAGGCAACCTGATGTTGCATGAGAAGGACATGGACGGTACCATGCTGCGTGCCTCACGGTTTAGTTATGGCACGGGGCAGCAGAAGTACATTCTTGATGACGACAGCAAGGAAGAGTACATAGACATTCCTGCACCGAAAGTTGACCTGTGGGACACTGACTGGTAAGAAGATAATGATACCAATAAATACCTTGTTATTCAGTAAAAAAAAACAAATAGTTTCATCTTTAGGGTAAAAAAAGACTAGTATTTTAGGTTTTACAAGCGAGGGCGGCAGAAGCAGTGATGCTTCTGTCGCCTTCTTCTTTCCTCCGTCTGACGCTGCAGGTCAGTCGCGCCATACGGGCATGGTCATGCAGCGTGCCCCACCGCCGGCTCGTGGCAGTTCGCTGCCGGGGAAGGCAACCACGAATTTCTTGTAGTCGCTCATCTTCACTCGGTCGTTGATGATATCCTCCGCCTTGAGCACAACATATCCTGCACGGTCCAGTGCCTCTATGGTATGTGTGTTTCGCCGGTATCCCATCACGCGGCAGTCGTCGAGAGCGAAGAAGTTCACCCCGCTGTGCCACTGTTCCCTGAGTTGCACCCACGGGTCCTTGCCCCCGCTGATGATGGGTTGCATGTCCCACCCTAAGGTGTTGAGCCCCTCCACTATATTCTTCACCCTGCTGTGTGTCACCCGTCCGTGGTCTATGGTGATGAGCCATGTGTCTTTGTTGGAAAAGAGTCCCTGTTTGCGCAACATCGGTTCGAAGCACATGCACTCATGTCTGCCGAGGAAGGTGAACACCATGTCGAGGTGTATGAACGACTCCGGCTCGTGTGGCAGTTCCTGCACCAGGATATGGAAGGTCTCCCTCTCGCGTGCGAAGGTCTGTGTGAGGTACTGTATGCCTTTGGCGTTGGTGCGTATGCCCTCGCCTATGCACAACATATCTGGCGATGCTATCTGCACGTCGCCGCCCTCGGTACGTGCCTCGCCGTCCCACCGTTCGGCGCATAGGGTGTCCACGCCGAAGAAATGTCGGAAGATGCTCTCGTAGAGGTATGCCTCGCGCTCTCTCACCTCGAAGCGCATGCTGTTGATGAGCACGCGGTCGTAGAGTGTGGATGAGGCGTCGCGTGTGAAGAGCAGGTTGTATAGTGGGTGCAGCAGGTAGCGGTCATCGCTCTGTCCGTCCCACGTGGGGTTCTCGTAGCCCTCTATGAGCACCTCGGCGAGAGTGGCGGGCGGCAGTTGGCAGAGCCGTTGTGTGAGTGTCTCCACCTCGCCCTCGTCGGCATGTCGTTTGCGGTCGTGTCTCACGCTCACGCCCACCAGTTCTCGGCGCAGGTGGTCGTTTTCGAGCAGCAGTGCCAGCACGTCGCGCACGTAGTACACCTTCGTCCACCGTTCCAGCACCCCGCAGAAGTTGCTGTACTCCTCGTCCACGTCGGGTTTGTTGAGTATGTCGCTATACAGGGCTTGTTGTGCGTTGAGCGGAGTCATGCGTTCTATCTCTACCCCTGGTCTTCGGAGCAGCACCGCCCTCAGTCGTCCTGTCTCCGAAGTCACGCTCACCCTGCACGGTATGGTGCTTGGTTTGTTCATGTTGTCATTTCATATAAGTGTAACGGTAGTCGGTGGGTGAAAGCAGTGTCTCCTTCACCACACGTGGTATGATCCATCGTATGAGGTTGAATTCGCCTCCTGCCTTGTCGTTGGTGCCGCTTGCCCGTGCCCCACCGAAGGGTTGCATGCCCACCACGGCTCCTGTGGGTTTGTCGTTGATATAGAAGTTGCCGGCGGCATAGCGCAGACGGTGTGTGATCTGTTCCACGGCATAGCGGTCGCGTGCGAAGACGGCACCTGTGAGTCCGTAGGGTGAGGTATGGTCGCAGAGGTCGAGTGTCTCCTCCACCTTGTCGTCGTCGTAGGGATAGACAGTGAGTATAGGACCGAAGATCTCCTCCTGCATAGTGAGGAAATGCGGGTTGGTGGTCTCTATCACCGTGGGTGTCACGAACCACCCTTTCTCGCCGTGGCATTCGCCGCCCATCACCACCTGTGCGTCCTCTGCCTCATGTGCCCGGTCTATGTAGTACTGGCAGCGGCGGAACGAGGCCTCGTCGATGACGGCATTGACGAAGTTGCGCGGGTCGCGCACGTCGCCCATGCTTATCTCTGCTGCCATGCGCTGTATGGCGGCGAGCACCGTGGGCCAGAGGCTGCGCGGTATGTACATGCGCGAGGCAGCCGAACATTTCTGACCCTGAAATTCGTACGCGCCGCAGAATGCGGCAGTAGCCACTGCCTGCGGGTCGGCTGTGGGGTGCACGAAGATGAAGTCCTTGCCGCCCGTCTCGCCCACCAGTCGTGGGTACGACAGGTAGCGGTCGAGTCCCTGGCATGCCTGTTGCCACAGGCTCTTAAACGTGTCTGTGCTGCCTGTGAAGTGTATGCCTGCGAAGTATGGCGACTGTGTGGCTACCTCGCCGATGAGTGCTCCGCTGCCTGGCAGGAAATTGACCACGCCGTCGGGCAGTCCTGCCTCGCGGTACAGTTGCATGAGGTAGTAGTTGCTGAGCAGTGCCGTGGTGGAGGGTTTCCACAGTGCCACGTTGCCCATGAGCACTGGTGTCATGCAGAGGTTGGAGGCTATGGAGGTGAAGTTGAAGGGTGTGACGGCGAGCACGAAGCCTTCGAGTGGTCGGTACTCGGTATGGTTGATCTGTCCGGTGCCGTCCTTGGGTTGCATGGCATAGATTTTGGATGCGTAGTGCACGTTGTAGCGGAAGAAGTCGATGGTCTCGCAGGCGCTGTCTATCTCTGCCTGATAGATGTTCTTGCTCTGTCCGAGCATGGTGGCGGCGTTCATGATGGGGCGGTATTTGGTGGCGAGCAGGTGTGCCATTTTCATCACTATGGCGGCTCGTGTGGTCCATGGTGTGAGGCTCCACTCTTGCCATGCTTTCATGGCTGCTTCTATTGCCATCTCTATCTCGCAGCGGCTCACTTTGTGGTAGGTGGCGAGCACGTGTTGGTGGTCGTGTGGGCAGGTCACTTGTCCCACGTCGCCTGTGCGTATCTCTTTTCCACCTACTATAATAGGTATGTCTACCACGGTATTGCTCTGTCGCTCCAGTTCTCTTTCCAGGGCTTCGCGTTCGGGCGACCCTTCCATATATGCCTTTACGGGTTCGTTCTCGGGCAATGGGAATGTAATGACTGCGTTGTTCATAGTGTTTTTGGTTTTTTATGGTTATTGTGGTTTTTATGGTTATTGTGATGTTTTGCTTTTGACCCTTCGGGGCGACAGGGGGGAACCTGCGTACCCAGGGCAACGCCCATCAGAACGGCCTGAACCAACGGTCGACGGCCGTTTTCCATTCTATTCTTACTTCGGAACGTTTTATTCTATCAAAAGAGTTCGGCGAGCATGCAGCGGGCGCTGCCGCCGCCTATTTGTTCTATGGTGGTGATGCGGGGGGCGAGGATGGTGAGCGACTGCACTATCTGACTGCGCTGAGAGGAGGTGAGCGCCTCGAGGGCAGTGCTACTCATCACCAGTAGAGGAGAGCCGTCGGAGGCGTGCACCTCGAGCATATTGCCCACGAAGGCAGAGACCTGCCGGAGGGTGATAGGTAGCAGAACCTTGCCCAAGCGGCGGAGCGTATCGGCGAGTGTCTGCCGCTGCCCACCGTCCGCCACCGACTCCATACATACCACAGCCAGACGCGAACCCACGTGCATCATCACATTAGTGTGATAGATGGGCGTGCCGCCGGCATCCACGCTGTCGAAGAGCGTATAGTCATAATGCATTGCCTCAGCCCATTCGTGCAACACACGCTCGGAGGTTCTGGGCGAGCGGCAGGCGAAGGCATGTCGGTGCTGGCGGTCGAGGATGAGCGAGCCCGTACCCTCCAGGTATTCACCCTTCTCCTCCCAGTGGGTAAGGTCTACCACCCTGTCAAACTCCATCGTCATAAGCAGTGGCATGAGTTTGTCACGCTCCCTGCGGCGGTTGGGTGCGAACATAGGGTATAGCACCAGCGTGCGTGTGCCGTCATCGGCGCGGTGTGTGGAGAAGGTGTTGTTGGGAAACACGGCATCGGGTGTGGGAGGGTCGGGGGTGTCGTCCACAGCGAGCACCTGCACCCCGTGCGAGCGCAGCAGATGTATATAGGCATCGCTCTCAGCGAGCGCCTGGCGGGTGACGTCCTCGCCCTCGGCGCGCTGCTGAAACACGTTGTTGGCAGCCGTCTGTTCATTAAACGCGAAACAGGTGGGGCGTACCATGAGCACACGGTTGGTAGTCTGTATAGTCATGGCGTGTGTAGTTGTCAGCGACTCATCTCCTCGAAGGTCTCGCGTATGATCTCTATCGCCTGGCGCAGAGCCGGCTCGGTGATGGTGAGCGGCGGTGCGAAACGTATGATATGGTCGTGTGTGGGTTTTGCCAGCAGTCCTTTCTCCATCATGCGTATGCAGAGGTCCCATGCCGTGCGTCCTGCCACGGGTGTGGTCACTATGGCATTGAGCAGTCCGCGTCCGCGCACCTGGGCAATGAAAGGCGACTGTATGCGCCGCACCTCGTCGCGGAAGATCTCGCCCATGCGTTGTGCGTTGTCCACCAGGTGTTCGTCCTGCACCACACGTAGCGCCTCTACTGCCACGCGTGCGGCGAGAGGGAAGCCGCCGAAGGTAGAGCCGTGCTCGCCGGGCATGATATTGAGCATAATCTCATCGTCTGCCAGACAGGCAGAGACAGGCAGCACGCCGCCACCGAGAGCCTTGCCCAGTATCACGATGTCGGGTCGCACTCCGTCGTGCTCGCTGCACAGCATCCGTCCGGTGCGTGCTATGCCCGTCTGCACCTCGTCGGCTATGAGCAGCACGTGGTGTGCATGGCACAGGTCGTAGCAGGACTTCAGGTAACCGTCGTCGGGCACATAGACGCCTGCCTCGCCCTGGATGGGTTCGGCTATGAAGGCGCATATCTCGTCTGCCTGCTCCTCGAGCACCCGTCGCAGTGCCTCGGTGTCATTGTAGGGTATGCGTATGAACCCCGGTGTGAGTGGTCCGTACTTGTCGAAGGATGAGGGGTCGTTGCTCATGGTGATGACGGTGACGGTGCGTCCGTGGAAATTGCCCTCGCAGCATATCACCTTTACGCGGTCGTTGGGTATGCCTTTCTTCACCACTCCCCAGCGGCGTGCCAGTTTGAGTGCCGTCTCCACTCCCTCGGCTCCCGTGTTCATGGGCAGTATGCGGTCGTAGCCAAAGAACTGGTGCATGTACTCCTCATACTCGCACAGGGCATCGCTGTAGAAGGCGCGTGAGGTGAGGCAGAGCATGTCTGCCTGCTCCTTGAGGGCTCGCACTATACGCGGATGGCAGTGACCCTGGTTGACAGCAGAGTAGGATGAGAGGAAGTCGAAGTAGCGCTTGCCCTCCACATCCCATACGTAAATATCCTCGCCGCGGTGGAGCACTACGGGCAGTGGGTGGTAGTTGTGAGCACCGTACTGTTCTTCGAGTGCCATATAGTCACGGGTGGTGTGTGTGTGTGTGGATGGATTGTTTGTGTTCATAGTTATCAGATTAAATATTTATGCGATTTTCTTGCAAATATAATTTTTTCTTCAATTCACTATAATTTTTATTTGCTAATTTTTGTTAATTAAAAAAGAAATATTATCTTTGCCGCCGACGCTTAGTAAATTTTCTTAAAACCAAAATACTATGAAGGCAATCATCACTGACAAGGCTCCCGGAGCCATTGGTCCTTACAGTCAAGCAATCTCCGTAGGTCACCTTATTTATACTTCGGGTCAGTTGCCTATCTGTCCTGCCACGGGTGCCTTTCCCGAGGGAGGTATAAAGGAGCAGACCCGTCAGTCACTGGAGAACGTGCGTGCCATACTCGAGGCTGCCGGCAGTGGCATGGACCGTGTGGTGAAGACCACGGTGTATATGGCAGAGATGAAGGACTTTGCAGAGATGAACGCAGTGTATGCCGAGTACTTCAGCGAGCCCTACCCTGCCCGTTCGGCAGTGGCAGTGAAGGACCTGCCCAAGGGAGCCATGGTAGAGATAGAAGTAGTGGCAGAAGTGTGAAAGTGAGGAAAAAATGAGGTGTGTGAGAGCCATTATTTCCATATAAATATCTATATCATATCCACTTTTAGACTGGCATAGCACAGTATTAACACGCTCATACTCAACCTATTACCATCAATTTACCCATTTTATTTGTCCACTTTTAGAGTCACGGAGGTTTTTTTGTGTCATATTTTATAATATCTTTGCATCCGTTAACACTCTAATACCGCCCTTGGGTGAAATGAGAGTAGCCCGAGTGGCATGAGAAGAACTTAGAGGGGTGAGTCCCTTAATTACCTTATTTTATAGAAGACTTTTATCAAACACTTTTAACCAATAAATACCAAGTATGAAAAGAAGAAAGTTTCTGTTCTTGTTGTTGGCGCTCGTAGCGTCAATGACTGCTTTCGCCCAGAAGACAAACTATTCTGGTGTTGTGGTCGACGGACAGGGAGAACCCATCATCGGAGCCTCGGTGGTGCAGAAAGGCACCTCACAAGGTTCGGTGACCGATGTCGACGGCCGTTTCAATGTGTCTGTTGATGCAGGCTCAACTCTTGTGATATCCTATATCGGTTATCAGAGTCAGGAGGTGACTGCTCGTCAGAACATGCGCATAGTGCTCGCCGAGGACGAGGCCATCAGTCTGAACGACGTGGTGGTAGTAGGTTACGGTGTTCAGAAGAAGAGCGTGGTGACTGCTGCCATTGCCAAGGTCAGTGCTCAGGACCTGGAGGGCAAGACCCCCGTTCGTATGGATAACGCTCTGAAGGGTCTGGCTGCCGGTGTGCAGGTGACCTCAGCATCCGGTCAGCCCGGTGAGGCTCCCCGTGTGCGTGTGCGTGGTACCAGTTCTGTGAACAGCGGCAACGACCCTCTCTACATCGTCGACGGTATGCCTATCTCCGGCGGTCTCGACTTTGTTAACCCCAGCGACATTGAGAGTATCGAAGTGCTGAAGGATGCTGCCTCGGCTGCCATCTACGGTGCTCGTGCTGCCAATGGTGTGGTACTTGTGACCACCAAGAAGGGTAAGTTGGGCAAGACCTCTCTGAACTACAACTTCTCTTACGGATGGCAGAGTGCATGGCGCAAGCGCGACGTGACCAGTGCCACCGACTATGCTATACTGCAGAACGAGCGTGCTGTGAACGGCGGTGCTGCTCCCATCTTTGCCGATCCTTATAATATGGTGGATACCAACGGCAACCTCATCAAGGGATTCGGTACCGACTGGCAGAGTCTGGTGTTCAACGACAATGCTCCTGTGATGAACCACGAGGTGTCTGCCTCTGGTGCTACAGAGAAGATCAACTACTTCCTCTCTATGGGTTACTACACCCAGGACGGTATCATCGGTGGTAACAAGGGCGTGTCAAACTACGAGCGTCTGTCACTGCGCAGCAATACCAACTACAATCTGCTGGATGCCACACAGGACCGCAGTTTCCTGAACAAACTGGACCTGACCGTGAACCTTGCATACACCCGCGTGAAGAGCCGCGGTATCACTACCAACTCTGAGTGGGGTTCAATCCTGGGTTCTGCCCTGTATCTGGCTCCCACCCTCACCCCGACAGTTGACCCCGAGAGCACAGTAGGTCGTGGCATGATCGCTGCCTACGAGGATGCTCAGGGCTATCAACTGCTGCGCGATGCCAATGGCAACCTCTATACCATCCCCGGCTACGGCGGCTCGTATCAGGAGATCAACAACCCGCTGGCTATGCTCGCACTGCCCGTAGACCAGAACTGGTCGCACAAGTTTGTGCCTAAGTTCTCGTTCGACCTGCAGATTTGGGACAACATCAAATATCACTTCACCTACAGTGTGGACATGAGTTTCTGGGGCAACGACGGTAGCGACAAGACTCTCTACTACCTCTCTGGTAACAACTTCCGCAACCACACCTCTGCCTGGAGCCAGTCCAACAAAGGCACCGTATGGCAGGTGGAGAACACCCTGACATGGGACAAGCAGATAGGCAAGCACAACATCGCTGTGGTGCTGGGTCAGAGTGCTATGAAGAACAAGAGCGACTATGTGGGTGCCAGCCGTTGGAACCTGGTGAATCTGGACAAGCCCTACATGAGTTATACCAATGCCAATGTCATATATAAGGTGGACGAAAACGGTAAACTGGATGGCACTCCCTATGCTGAGTTCAACGGTTACGGTGGTCCCAACGTAGAGCACCGCGTGTCTTCTCTCTTCGGTCGTGTGAGTTACAACTACGACGAGCGCTACATGGTGCAGGCCACTATCCGTCGTGACGGTTCCAGCCGCTTCGGTCCTAACAACAAGTATGGTACCTTCCCCTCAGCATCTATCGGTTGGAACATCCACAATGAGAAATTCATGGAGCAGACCCGCAACTGGCTCACCAACATGAAACTGCGCGCCAGTTGGGGTAAGAACGGTAACGATAACATAGGCGACTTCGCCTATACCGTAGCCAGTGCCATGGGCAGCAACGTACTCTTTGGTAATCCCGCAGTGAAATACTCTGGTTCAAAGGCTTCTACCACTGCCAACCCCGACCTGAAATGGGAGGAGAGTGAGCAGACTGACATAGGTCTCGACTTCGGTTTCTTCGACAACCGTCTGACCTTCACCGTAGACTACTTCATCAAGAAGACCAACGGTATGATCATCACCAGCCCCATCCCCTCATACGTAGGTGAGAACAAGCCTCTTGCCAACGTGGGTGACATGGAGAACAAAGGTTGGGAGTTTGAAATCGGTTACAAGTTCAACGTGGCTGACGCTCGCTTCGCTGTGAAAGGTAATGCCTCTTACCTGAAGAACACCCTGAAGAACCTGGGTAACGACACCGGTTACATAGACCTGGATGGCGTGCACGGTATCGACGGTGGTGGCACCCGTGGTGAGAACGGCCAACCCTTCCCCTACTTCTATGGTTACAAGACCAACGGTATCTTCCAGACATGGGATGAGGTGAACGCATACCAGAATGCCGACGGTGGTCTGATACAGCCCGATGCACAGCCTGGTTTCACACGCTTCGTAGATGTGAACGGCGACGGACAGATTACTCCCGACGACCGCACCAACATCGGTAACGGTACTCCCAGTTGGACCTTCGGTCTGGATATCAACGCAGAATGGCGTGGCATCGACTTCCGTGCCTTCTTCCAGGGTGTGGCAGGTGCTGATGTGTTCGACGCTACCTATCGTCAGGATATCTTCTCAGCCAACTTCCCCGAGTGGATGCTCGGTCGCTGGACTGGTCCCGGCACCTCCAACAAGTATCCTATCCTGATGAGTGGCAACACCACCAACTGGCAGATGAGCGACCTGTACATACACGATGCTTCTTATCTGCGTCTGAAGAACATATCACTGGGTTACACCCTGCCTCAGACCTTCACCCAGAAGATTGGTATCGACCGTCTGCGCTTCTATGTGATGGCTGAGAACCTGATCACCTGGACCAAGTATCATGGTTTCGATCCCGAAATCTCTTCAAGCGGCACCTCACTGGGTATCGACCGCGGTATCTATCCCCAGGCTCGCACATGGTACGTAGGACTGAACCTGTCATTTTAATCCAGACTGAAACCTTTCAAATAAAAAAGAAGACATATATGAAAACTTTAAAGATATTCGCAATAGGCTTGCTCACTGCCGGCATGGTGTTCAGCACCACTTCTTGCAGCGACGACTTCCTGGAGGTGACCAATCCCAATGGTGATGACCTGGAGGACTATTACAAGACTGATGAGCACCTGCAAGAGGCTCTCATCGCTGCCTACGACCCCATCCACTGGCCTGACTGGGGACTGGGACAGTACAACGCACTCAACATCGACTCAGAAATCATGGGTGATGACTTCTGGGTGGGCGGTTCAAACCGTGACGATATGCACAACTGGCACCTGCTGTCCAACTACGAGGCTGACGAGAACAACACACTGAGCAGTCTGTGGACTGTGTGCTACTCCGGTATCAAGCGTTGCAACGACCTGATGAGATACCTGGACTGGGCCGACGAGTCGGTGACCGATGCTGCCAAGAAGAACTATGAGATGCAGGGCCGTGCCATGCGCGTGTTCTACTTCAATATGCTGTGGCACTACTTCGGAAACATCCCCTTCTATCTGGAGAACCTGACTGCCGCTACCAACTACACCGCTCCCCAGTTATCTGCCGACGAGGTGTACGACCAACTGATAGTGGAACTGGAAGAGGTAATCAACTCTAAGGTACTGCCCATGCGCTGGGCCTACACTGATGCCGGTCGTGCTTCACAGGCTTTCTGCTACATGATGTATGCCGAGATGGTGATGTACCAAAACGACAAGGCTCGCTATCCGAAAGCTCTGGAATACATGAAGGCTATCATCAACGACAGCCAGTACCAGCTGAACCCGAGTTTCGCCAATATCTGGGAGACCGAGGGTGAGTGGACCTCAGAGAGCATCTGGGAAATCAACTACGAGTCAGGAGGTAACGAGCGCGGTTGGAACAGTCCTTTGGCTGTAGGTGGTACCGTGCTGCCCACACTGATTTCACCTAACTCATGGCCTGGTGGTGATGGCTGGGATGCCGGTGCAGACGGCTGGGGCTTCCTGCCTGTGAAACAGAAGACCTACGACATGTACGCTGAAAATGACCTGCGTCGCGATGCAACCATCTGGGACGTGCGTGGTGTGGAGTACACTGAACGCTACGAGGACACCCACCTGTGGCTGGGCAAATACCGTCCCTACTCAAAGAACAATGCCGCAGCAAGCTTCGACAACAACCTGAACTACAACAACAACTACCGTTACTATCGCTATGCTGAGACCCTGCTCAACGCAGCAGAGCTCATTCTCGAGACCAATGGTAGCGCCGGCGAGGCTGCTCAGTATGTGAACATGGTGCGCGCACGTGCAGGTATCTCTACCGTTGCTTCCGTGACCAAGGCTGATGTGATAGAGGAGCGTCACCTGGAGTTTGTTGGTGAAGGCAAGCGCTACTGGGACCTCGTGCGCACAGGTATGGCTCCCTCAGTACTCAAGCCCGATCCCGAATTCCCCGACTACCGTACCAACACTTGGAGTGAGAAGAAGAAGTATATTCCTATCGCACAGGCTGAGCTCAACTCTGACCCCGCCCTGAAGCAGAACGATTACAAATAAACACACATAGACACAAGCGATATGAAAAACGTATTTAAATATATGGCTGGCGTCCTCTTCGCAGGACTGACCATGACGGCTTGCTCGCCCGATAGTTACGATGGTGCCAACGGCAACCTCCCCTCTATCACCGACTATGCCGATAACTTCAGCGTGACAGTAGACCAGTCTACCAATACCGCTATCATGACTTTCAAGGAGGCTCCCGGTGTGACTCCCGTATGGATAGTAGACGGCGAGACCTATTCCGGACAGACCCAGTTCACACGCTACTGGCGCAAGAAGGGTGAGCACCAGATACAGGCCAAGGTGAAAAACCGCAACGGTATCAGCGACGGTGCCATCGACTTCCCCATCACCATCGAGAAGACCAAGATGAACGGCTTCAGCGGTTTCGACCCCGATGGCAACAATCCCAACAACCTGCTCAACGGTGCTCCTCTCAACAACAATGACACATGGTTTGCCGATGAAGGTTGGGGCAAACTCGACCCACAACCAGTTCCTTCAGTGAATGGCGGCGAGATAAAGATTACTTTGCCCAAAGGTATGGGTTCACAGCGCTGGCAGGGACAGCTGAAATGCGAAAACACCGGCATACAGACCTCTTCTGAATACGAGTACGATTTCTCTGCAATCGTGACCATGAGCAAAAAGCACAATGGCTTCAAGATAAAGCTATGCGCTCAGGAAGACGAAGACAACATCATCCTGCTTGACAAGGACTTCAAAGTTACTGAGGCCAACGAACCCGTATGCTTCTATGCCAGCGAACTGAGTGGTATAGACACCGACAACCTGAAGATAGTGTTCGACTTCGGCGGCGGTGAGGCTGAGACCGAAGTAATCATTGAGAACTTGTGTCTGATACGTCACGACCTGAACGAGATTGAAGCTCCCGAGGAACTGGCTATTCCATTCAACTACGATGATGCAAACAACGTATGGAAGCAGATAGACCAGGCACAGGCCTTCACCGAGGGTTGCTGGTTCGGCGATGCCGGCTGGGGTGACATGGGTGTAAAGCCTGAAGACCTGAAGAGTGTACACGAGGGTAGCAGCCACCAGATTACTATTCCTGCTACCACAATGAACGAGCAGTGGCACGCACAGTACAAATGGGAATTAAACAAGGATATAACACTCCCCTTCAGCGGCAACGACGTGATAGACTTCTCTTGCGAGGTGACCACCACAAAGAACCTGCCCGGTGCTACCTTCAAGTTCACACAGAGCGACAACGACGAGAACTTCTTCTTCGCTGACCGCATACCCATCAAGGCTGGCAATTACGTAGTACGCTACGAAGGTGTGAGCCTGAGCAAGGGTGAGGATGCTCCCAACATGAAGTTCGTGTTCGACTTCGCTGGTGCTGAGGAAGGTACCGTGATAACCATCAAGAACGTGACTGTCATCAAACACTGATTATAGTAACTCTTATACAGAGCCCCGCTCTTCCCTCTGGAGGAGGGGGCTCTTTTTTCTTTTCACTTCAATACACTTATTAGTAATACCTTAGTTTTCAGACATAATGAAGAAATTCCTGTTTCTACCCCTGCTGTTTGCTGCACTAACCCTGAGTGCCTGTGGCAGCGACGATGACGGCGGCGACAGCAACCCCCCCGACAAGAAAGGGAGCGTGACCCTCAACCCCACCAGCATCAGCGCCTCCTCTGCCGGCGGCACCTTCACAGTGAACGTGCAGACCTCTGGCGAATGGACCGCTTTTGCCAACAATAGCGAATGGATAAGCATCACCTCCAGCGGCTCAGCCTCTACCCAGGGCACCGTGACCGTGACGGTGAAGAAGAACACCAGCACAAGCAGCCGCAACGGCACCGTGACCGTGAAGTGCGGCACCGCAAGAGAGAACGTGACAGTGACACAGGCAGCACCCCTGCAGGTGTCTACCGACAAGATATACATGCCCTCGGTGGGTGGCTCAAAAACCGTGACCGTGGATGGTAACGACTGGACCGCCACAGCCAGCGAGAGTTGGATAACCACTGCCAAGAGCGGCAATACCCTCACCATCACCGCAGCACAGAACGATGCCATGAGCAACCGTACAGGTAGCGTGGTAGTGAGCGATGGCAACAGCGCGGCAGAGGTGACCGTGACACAGTCGAGTGCCGAGGACCGCACCATAAACACCCCCGAGGGCTACCACTTGGTGTGGCACGACGAATTTGACGAAGGCACACAACTCAACAGCAGCGACTGGACCCACGAGGTGCAGAACTCTGGCTGGGTGAACAACGAACTGCAGAACTACCGCAAGGGTGCCATAGACGGCAAGAACATCACCGAACTGGTGGACGGCCACCTGAACATCAACTGCTTCAAGGGCAAGGACGGCAAGGTGTACTCCGGTCGTGTGTACGCCCATGTGGGCAGCGGCTGGGAGTATGGCTACTTCGAGGCACGCATGAAACTGCCTGCTGGCAAGGGCACCTGGCCCGCTTTCTGGATGATGCCAGTGGGCAACGACTGGAACACCAACCCATGGCCCATGTGCGGCGAGATAGACATCATGGAAGAGGTGGGCTGCGTGCCCAACGAAGTGTCATCGTCGGTACACACCCAGGACTACAACCACACCAAGGGTACACAGAAAACCCACGCTATGACCATAGCCGATGCCGAGGGGGCATACCACACCTACGCACTGGAGTGGACCGCGGATGCCATCACCACATACGTAGACGGCAAGGTGCAGTTGGCAGTAACCAAGAAAGCCATGGGCTCAGGTCATAACCAGTGGCCCTTCCACTACGCCTTCTACCCCATCATCAATCTGGCCTGGGGCGGCTCGTGGGGCGGCATGAACGGAGTGGACGAGAATGCACTGCCATTGACCATGGAAGTGGACTATATACGCGTATTCCAAAAAGACTGATGCCATGAGAAGACACACACTCGCCATAATACTTATGGCAATGCTCATGGCACTGCCCGTGAGTGCCGGCAAATCCAAGAGCAAGTTTGTAAGCATAGACGGCACCCACCTGGTGCAGCCCAACGGCGAACGCCTGTTCATCCTCGGCACCAACCTGGGCAACTGGCTCAACCCGGAGGGATATATGTTTGGCTTCAAACGCTGCAACAGCTACTGGATGATAGACCAGATGCTGAGCGAGATGGTGGGTCCGGATGATGCGGCACTGTTCTGGCGTGAGTTCAAGGACAACTACATCACCGAGGCAGACATACAGTTCATAGCCTCAACAGGTTCCAACACCATCCGCCTGCCGTTCAACTACAAGTCGTTCACCGACGAGGACTACATGGGACTCTCTTCGGCGCAGGACGGTTTCCAGCGTGTGGACGACGTGGTGAAATGGTGCCGCAAGTACGGTCTGTTCCTGATACTCGACATGCACGACTGCCCAGGCGGACAGACAGGCGACAACATAGACAACAGTTTCGGATACCCCTGGCTGTTTGAGAGCGAGACCAGTCAGCAACTCTTCTGCGACATCTGGAAGCACATTGCCGAACGCTATAAGGACGAGCCCGTGATACTGGGCTACGAACTGATGAACGAGCCTATAGCACATTACTTCGACAACAAGGAGGAGATAAACAAGCTACTGGAACCCCTGTACAAGCGTGCGACAGCCGCCATACGTGAGGTAGACCGCAACCACATCATACTGCTGGGCGGTTCGCAGTGGAACGGCAACTTCGAATCCTTCACTGACTGGAAGTTTGACGACAAGATAATGTACACTTGTCACCGCTACGGTGGCTCGCCGCATGCCGAGGCGTTTAAGAACATCATTGAGTTCAGAGACCGCACCGGACTGCCTATGTACATGGGCGAGACTGGACACAACACCATGGAGTGGCAGGCCGACATAGTGAAGATGATGAAGGACAACAACATCGGCTACACCTTCTGGCCCTACAAGAAGATGAGCGACTCCTGCTTCAACGGCATCACCCGTCCCGAGGGCTGGGAACTGGTAGAAACCTTTGCCGAGGCCGACCGCAGCACATACGAGAACATCCGCAAGGAGCGTCCCGACATGCAGAAGGCCCGCGCCCTGCTCAAAGACTTCATCCGCCTATGCCGCTATGAGAACTGCACACCTCAGAAGGCTTACATAGAGAGCATGGGGTTGAAGGTGAACAAATGAATTAGTAAGAAACCAATTGACAAATACCCTTATGAAACATCTTAGGAAGATACTATTGAGCACATGCCTGCTCATGACAGCACTCAGCACCAACGCTCAGACTCCAGTGTATCTGGATGAGAGCATGCCTGTGGAGCAGCGCATAGAGGATGCTCTCAGCCGCATGACGCGCGACGAGAAACTGCGTGTGATACATGCACAGTCGAAATTCTCAGCTGCAGGCGTGCCCCGCCTGGGCTTTCCCGACTTCTGGACCGACGATGGTCCTCACGGTGTGCGCCCCGACGTGCTGTGGGACGAATGGGAACAGGCCGGCCAGACCAACGACTCGTGTGTGGCCTTCCCCGCCCTCACCTGTCTGACAGCCACCTGGAACCCCTCACTGGCTCACCGCTACGGCAAGAGCCTGGGCGAAGAGGCACTGTATCGCGGCAAGGACATGATACTGGGTCCTGGCGTGAACATACTGCGCACCCCGCTGGGCGGACGCAACTTCGAATACATGGGTGAGGACCCGTATCTGGCCTCGCGCATGGTGGTGCCCTACATCAAGGGCATGCAGGAGAACGGTGTGGCAGCCTGTGTGAAACACTATGCACTCAACAACGATGAGGAATACCGCCATCAGGTAAACGTGGTAATCAGCGACCGTGCCCTGCACGAGATCTACCTGCCTGCCTTCCGTGCCGCAGTGACGGAGGGCAAGACCTGGGGCATCATGGGCGCGTACAACCTGTACAAGAACGAGCACAACTGTCACAACAGCATCATGCTCAACCAGATACTCAAGGGCGACTGGGCCTTTGACGGTGTGGTAGTGAGCGACTGGGGCGGTGTGCACGATACCGACCAGGCTGTGAAGAACGGTCTCGACATGGAGTTTGGCACCTGGACCGACGGTCTGACGATGGGTGCCACCAACGCCTACGAGAACTACTATCTGGCCAATCCCTACAAGAAGGCATTGGAGGAGGGCAAGTACACCGACAAGGAACTGAACGAAAAGGTGCGCCGCATACTTCGCCTCTACTACCGCACCACCATGAACCGCCAGCGCGGCTATGGCAGCATGTGTAGCGAGAGTCATTACGATGCCGCCCGCACCATCGCCGGAGAGGGTATCGTGGTGCTGAAGAATGAGCGTCAGATCCTGCCTCTGCGCTCTGATGCCCACATACTCGTCGTTGGCGAGAACGCCATAAAGATGATGACCGTAGGCGGCGGTTCCTCTTCGCTCAAGGTGCAGAAGGAAATCTCTCCCCTCAATGGCATGCGTGCCCGCTTTGCCAATGTAGAGTATGAGCGCGGCTATGTAGGTGACGTGACAGGCAACTATAACGGTGTGACCACCGGTCAGGACCTGAACGACAGCCGCACAGCCAAACAGCTCATCGATGATGCCGTGGCCAAGGCACGTGAAGCCGACTATGTGGTTATCTTCGGTGGACTGAACAAGAGCGACTATCAGGACTGCGAGGGTCACGACCGTAAGGAGTACGGACTGCCCTACGCCCAGAACGACCTGATAAAGGCTCTGGCAAAAGCCAACAAGAACGTGGTGTATGTGAACATCTCCGGCAACCCCGTGGCAATGCCATGGAACAAGGAGGTGGCAGCCATAGTACAGGGCTGGTTCATAGGCAGCGAGGCAGGCGAGGCACTCGCCGACGTGCTGAGCGGCGACGTGAACCCCTCGGGCAAACTGCCCTTCACCTGGCCTGTGTCATTGCAGGACGTGGGTGCCCACCGCCTGAATGCCTTCCCCGGCGTATGGCGTGCAAGCAAGGATATCATTGACGAGGAGTATAAGGAAGGCATCTACGTGGGCTATAGAGGTGTGGAACACTTCAAGACCCGTCCCCTCTACGCCTTCGGTCACGGACTGAGCTATACCACCTTTGAAATCAGCGGACTCACTGCCGACAAGAAAGTGATGGGACAGAATGACAAAATCACCTTTACCGCAACAGTGAAGAACACTGGTAAGCGTGCTGGTGCCGAAGTGGTGCAACTGTACATACACGATGTGAAGGCGTCGGTAGACCGCCCCTTCAAGGAACTGAAGGCCTTTGAAAAGGTGATGCTACAGCCGGGCGAGAGCCGCCAGGTAAGTCTCACCATAGACAGCAGTGCACTGAGTTTCTATGACGAGCAGAGCAAGAGTTGGAAGGCTGAGGCCGGCGACTTCGAGGCTCTGGTTGGTAATGCCTCAGACAATCTGAAACAACGCGTTAAATTCACTTTGAAATGAAAAGACTGCTGATGCTCATCGGCGTATGCGCCGCCATGGTGGGAGCGCATGCACAAGACGACATGAAACGCTTCATCGACGACCTGATGGGACGGATGACCTTAGAAGAGAAACTGGGTCAGCTGAACCTGATGGTAGCAGGTGACATCACCACAGGTGCTGCCATGAACAATCAGGTGGCAGGCGACATTGCCGCCGGCAAGATGGGCGGTATATTCAACATCAAGGGAGCCGACAAAATCAAGGCCTTGCAGCAGGTAGCAGTGGAGAAGAGTCGGCTGGGCATACCCCTCATCGTGGGTATGGACGTGATACACGGCTACGAGACCATCTTCCCCATCCCCCTGGCACTCTCGTGCTCGTGGGACCTCTCGGCAGTGGAGCGCAGTGCGCACATAGCAGCCCTTGAGGCCTCTGCCGACGGTATTAACTGGACCTTCTCGCCTATGGTGGACATCTGCATAGATGCCCGCTGGGGACGAGTGAGCGAAGGCAACGGCGAGGACCCATGGCTGAGCGGTGAGATAGGCAAGGCCATGGTACGCGGCTATCAGGGCGATTACAGCCGTGAAGACAACATCATGGCCTGCGTGAAGCACTACGCCCTGTACGGTGGCAGCGAGAGTGGTCGCGACTACAACACCGTGGACATGAGCCGCGTACGCATGTACAACCAGTACCTGCCTCCCTATCGCGCCTGTGCCGAGGCCGGCGTGGGCACGGTGATGAGTTCGTTCAACGTGGTGGACGGTGTGCCCGCCACCGCCAACCGCTGGCTGCTCACCGAAGTGCTGCGCGGCCAGTGGGGCTACAATGGTATGGTGGTGACCGACTACGGGTCAATAGGCGAGATACTCAACCACGGCACAGCCGCCGACCTGCAGGAGGCGTCTGCCCAGGCACTCAATGCCGGCACTGACATGGACATGTGCGCCCAGGGCTTCCTTGGCACTCTGAAGAAGAGTATAGACGAGGGCAAGGTGAGCATGGAGGCCGTGGATCAGGCCTGTCGACGCGTGCTCGAGGCTAAATACAAACTGGGACTCTTCAAAAACCCATACAAGTACTGCAACGAGAAGCGCCGCAGTCGTGACATCTTCACCAAGGAGAACCGTCAGACTGCCCGCGACATTGCCGCAGAGACCTTCGTATTGCTGAAGAACGAGAACCAGACACTGCCGCTGAAGCGCAACCAAAAGATTGCTCTCATCGGTCCGCTGGCAGACACCCGCAGCAACATGGCCGGCACCTGGTGTGTGGCCATGACACCCGACCGCTACAGCACCCTGCGCGAAGCCATGGCCGAGGCCATAGGCAAGGAGGGCACACTGCTCTATGCCCAGGGTTGCAACATTGCCGCCGACGAGAAGTTGCAGGTGGCAGCGGAGTTTGGCAAGACCATACCCCGCATAGACGATGTCAAAGGTCGTGAGGAGGCGCTGAAGGTAGCACGTCAAGCCGACGTGATTGTTTGTGCCATGGGTGAGTGTGCCGACATGAGCGGCGAGTGTGCCTCGCGCAGCGACCTGACCCTGCCCGACGTGCAGATGTCACTGCTGCGCGAACTGGCAGCCTTGGGCAAACCCGTGGTGCTGCTCAATTTCTCCGGTCGTCCCACGGTGCTGAAATGGGAGAGCGAGAACCTGCCCGCCATACTCAACGTGTGGTTTGGTGGCAGTGAGGCAGCCCCAGCCATCTGCGATGTAGTATTCGGCGACAAGAACCCCAGCGGCCACCTCACCATGAGCATGCCGCAAGCCACCGGTCAGGCTCCCCTCTACTATAACCACCTGAACACAGGCCGTCCGGTGGCTGAGGGTGCCAAGGAGTTCTATAAATACCAGTCCAACTACCTTGATGTGCGCAACGATCCCCTCTACCCCTTCGGCTACGGACTGAGTTACACGCAGTTCACATACAGCGGGGCAGCACTGAGCAGTGCCACGATAAGCGAGAACGCACAGGTGACAGCCACCGTGACAGTGACCAACAGCGGCAAGCGCGCCGGCGACGAAGTGGTGCAACTCTACATCCGCGACCGCGTGGCATCCATCAGCCGACCTGTGAAGGAACTGAAGGCTTTCGAGCGCATACACCTCGAACCAGGTGAGAGCAAAGTGGTGCGATTCAACATCACCACCGACATGCTGAAATACTACAACGGCGAGGGAGAGCAGGTGCTTGAACCAGGCGACTTCGATATCATGGTGGGACCCAACAGCAGGGACCTGACCACCATGAAACTGAAGTTGTAGTAGAAAAAAGTGGATTGCAAAAACGTTATATACCTGATAAACAGCGAGATGCTGTTTATCAGGTATAATTGTAAATTTTCAAAAAGTGAGTTTTTTGCGTAGTATTTATTTTTGTATGTATATATATTAGCACTAATTTTGCAATCGAAAACATAGACCTTTTACCAGAGAAAAATCATCAAATCATCGAAATATGAAAAAACATTTACTTTTATCAGTGATGGCGCTCTGCGCCGCAAACAGTTTTGCACAGTATACAGAGCAAGCCCCTGCCGGTGGCTTCGATGTGTCGAAGGGTAGCGACTATATAGTGTTCTACGCTCCCGCTTCTTTCGTATCTAAGATAGAAGCCAACAACACCATGCTCTCCAACCAGAACCTGGACCCCAACAGCGTGACCAGCACCTGCGACTACTGGGGCACCAATCCCGACCTGAGTGTATGCAATGCCAACCAGGGCGATCTGAACTCATGGGGCGACGACGACTGCTTCAGCATCACTCCCACCGGTTTCTGGGGTGGCAGCGGCACTGCCTGCTTCCGCAGCATCACAGACAAATTTGACCTCTCACAGGTGACCGACGACCACGTACTGCACATAGGTATCATGAACAACGACGGCAGCAGTGTAACCAAGAACACTGGCATGACCCTCATCTTCGGCGATGGTGATGCCGTGAAACTCTATGCCGGCAGCAAGAGCCGTCTGAGCGGCTACCAAAAGGTGGGCAATCTGCCCAAGAACGGCGGCTGGCAGTATGTGGAGATAAAGGTGAGCCAACTGAAGAGCCTGTTTAGAAGCCTAAAACTGCAGAAGCAGACTGGTGACAACTTCTTCCAGTTTGCCTTCGACAACGGCACCGCCTCTACCTGCACTAAGGAACAGGAACCCGGTTCGCCAGTTTATACCTACACCATCACCAAGCTGGGTTCGGTGATCGGTCTGGATGCCTTCTTCTTCTACAAGCCCGCCGACGTGGACGGTATCAGCGAGATGAAGACAGAGGGTGAGAGCCAGGTAGAGCAGGTGTACGACCTCTCCGGTCGCCGTGCTGAGATGAACCGCCCGGGCGTGTACATCATCAAAACCAACAACGGCACTCGCAAGGTAATAAAGAAATAAAACCAATATACCTAAGATTTTCAATCCGAGAACCCATTGTATATCTAATTACCAATCTAAAAAACAATGAGAAAGAGACTTACGCTTTGGGCAGCACTTATGCTCGTCTGTTGCTTCCCCACCCTGGCACAGGACTATGTGCCCAGCGGTTTCAAACTGGTGTGGAGCGATGATTTCAACGGCAGTGCCCTCGACGAAGATGCATGGAACGTGGAGGTGAACGGCGATGGCGGCGGCAACCAGGAGTTGCAGTACTACCGTCGTGAGAACGTGAGTGTGGAGGACGGCAACCTGGTGCTTACCGCACGTCGTGAGAACTACATGGGCAAGCAGTTCACCTCTGGTAGGGTGAACTCCAAGAACAAGTCGGTGTTCAAGCACGGACTGATGCAGGCACGTATCAAGATGCCTAAGACAGCCAACGGTCTGTGGCCCGCCTACTGGATGATGGGTAACGACATAGACCGCTACGGATGGCCCCGCTGCGGTGAGATAGATATCATCGAGATGGGACACTACAATGCCCTGCCCGGCGGTAAATACAACGGATGGCAGGACCGCTACTTCTCCGGCACCATACACTACGGTCCGAATGCATCGAACGAGGCACACCAGCAGTACTCGCAGGAGTTCCCACAGTCGGTATTCGAGACTATCAACCCTTTCCAGAACGATGAATACCACCTGGTGACCATCTACTGGGACGAGTATACCCTGGAGATGTATTATGATATCACCCTGGAGCAGTGGGAGGAGAACAACCCCTCTGTAATGGCAAACGCCATGTACTTCTCACGCAGCATAGAGCCCTCTACCGACGACTACGCCCCTGGCAAGTACTTCCAGAAGCCTTTCTTCTTCCTGTTCAACGTGGCAGTGGGTGGTACCTATACCGGATTGTACAACCCCGCACAGATCTCTGCACTGCCCGAGGGCACTGAGAAGAAGATGATGGTGGACTGGGTGCGCGTGTACCAGGACGAGAGCGACGAGAACGCACAGTACCTGTACTATGAGAACGGCGAGAAGGTGACCAACATACCCGAGACACCCGTAGACCCCGTGGTGCCCGACGAGAAGACCGTACTCAGCGGCTTCGCCACCAAGGCACTCGACGAGAACGGCGAGACCACCTTCGACTTCGACGACTGCGAGGACGTGGTGCTCATCAGCACCAGCGACGGTGTGACCGGACACTTCCTCGCCAACGATGCTGTGCTCGCCAACTACAATGTGGACGAGCAGAAGAACTTCATGTATATATGGAGTGGCACCTACGCCTCTGAGGGCCACACAGGTGCCGTCAACTCCTTCGGATGGGAGGAAGGCTACACCACCTACTACGTCACCTCTGCAGGCTGGTCGGGCTTGGGCTTCGCATCGAGTGCCGGCAATGGCAAGGACCTCTCCATGCTCGACGACAACTACTGGCTGCACTTCGCACTGCGTGCCGCCGACCCTGACATGCACGCCTCACACACCATACTCATAGGCGATGCACAGTTCATCATCGGCGAGAGCGACGGCAAACTACCCTCTATAGGCGACTTCAAGCGCGACGGCGAGTGGTACTACTTCGACATACCCATGAAGGTGGTGCGCGAGATGGCAGACCCCATGTTTGCCAATCCCAACGCCTATGAGGGCAATGCATGGGCAGTGATGAGCGGCGGTGTGACCGACACCGAGATAAGCATGGACAATATCTTCTTCTACAAGAGCAAATCGAAGGCCATACCCTCATTCACCACCAATGTGGACCTGGGCAAATACGGCTACAAGAGTCTGGACGAGGACGGCAATGCCGTGTTTGACCCGACCCAGTGTGCCGAGATCATCCCCCTGAGTATGACCGAGGACATGTGGAAGGGTGTGACCAGCGACGGCACCTACCAAGAGGGCGACCTGGTGAAGGCAGAGCACGACTACACCATGCAGGGTGGCAAGAGCAACTTCTTCATCTGGGATAACACCTTCAAGAGCCGTAACGAGGGCGACAACGTGACCAACTCTACCGGTGTGTTCACCGGTCCCATCACCTCGTATGCCTCTACCATCGGTCCGGGCTGGAACGGCATGGGCTTCTCCTCCGACGCCGGCATGGGCTTCAACCCCGAGCCTAAGGACCTGAGCATCATCGACGACAGATACTACCTGCACCTGAGCGTGCGCAGCGATGCCGCCGTGGGTCATGTGCCCGTGATGTTCCGTCTGGGCAGCAAGGACGACGATGCTGCCATAGTACTGGGTGAATACAGCAACCGCGCCCTCATAGGCGACTTCAACCGCGACGGTGAGTGGTACTCATTCGACATACCCGTGGCAGAACTGAAGCGCTACGGCAAACTGTGGGGCGAGGCAGGCACCGAAAACAACGGTCCCCTGAACGCCTACAAGGGCTATGCCCTGTGCATATACACCATGCCCACCTACCTCAGCGGCAGTTGGTTCAGTTTCGACAACGTGTTCTTCTGGCGTCCTGCCGATGGCAGCACCCCTGCAGTGAACCCGCTGGGTGACTATACCACCAAGAGTCTGGATGCCAGCGGCGAGTCGACCTTCGACTTCGAGGGTAAGGACTTCATCAACTTCTACGTGTCGGGCGGTGCCATAGACCGTCAGGGCGAGGACAACATCCTGGCAGGCTACTACACCCTGTACAACTGGGGCGGCAACAGTTACGTGGACGGCACACAGAGCGGGACCACCGTCAACTCCCTTGGCGACAACGAGGGTTGGCTCAACTGGCGCATAGGCACCGACAACCTATGGTCGGGCGGCGGCTTCCTGGAGCAGGACGGTGCAGACCTGAGCGTGCTCGATGACGGCGACTGGCATCTGCACTTCGCCATGCGCGGCACCGACAACTGCAACCACCGCATCTGCTTCGCCGAGGCAAAGTTCACCATCGGTTCGGCACCCTTCGACGGTGAGTCGCCAGTGATAGGCAACTACGAGCGCAACGGTGAGTGGTACTCATACGACATACCTTGGAAGGTGATAAAGGGCATGTATCCCAACCTGCTGCCCAGCAGCAACGGCGGTGCCCAGGCATACCACGGCAACCTGGTGTGGTTCCAGAGCGGCAGCCACCTGAACGACGAGATACAGTTGGACCAGATATTCTTCTGGCGCAACAAGGAGTCGGTGAGCGGCATAGACCAGGTGACCACCACCACCCGTCAGGGCGGTACCGACGGTATATGGACACTGAGCGGCATGCGTGTGAACGACATGAAGCGACCCGGCATCTACATCGTGCGCCACGGCAACGACGTGCGCAAGGTGATGGTGAAATAATCACGTACAACACATATAACACACATAATGAGGAAATATATAATACTTTCCCTCGCCATGACACTAATCACGCTTGGCACCCACGCACAACAGCGTAGTGCCAAGCGTGGCATGTGCTGGGACGAGAAGACCCACGCCCTATCCAACACCACCATAGAGAAGATGGCACCCGGAGTGAGTTGGGTGTACAACTGGGGTGTGGCACCCACGGGCAACCCCTCGAACCTCGGTCCGGGCCTTGCCATGGAGTTTGCACCTATGTGCTGGAACAGCGATTACAACGAGGCCAACCTGCGCAACTGGCTCAGCAACCACCCTGGAGCCAAATACCTGTTGGCATTCAACGAGCCCAACTTCTCCTCGCAGGCGAGCATGACCCCGCAGGCAGCAGCCAATGCCTGGGCAAAGGTGGAACAGATAGCCGCCGACTACGGACTGCAGATAGTGGCACCCGCACTCAACTTCACCGGTGAGAAGGTGGGAGGAAAGGTGTGGAACCCCATGGACTGGTACGACGAGTTCTTCCGTCTGGTGCCCAATGCCAAGGTAGACTATCTGGCTATGCACTGCTATATGAACTGGGCAGAGAACGTGGACTGGATAGCCAGTCGCTACTTCTATACCGATGCTGGCGAGAACGACCTCTACCGCCAGGCCAACAAGGAGAAATATCCCAACCTAGTGGCTTTCTTAGACAACTACAAGAACGAGCACGGCCACTTCCCGAAGATGATGCTCACCGAGTTTTGTTCATGGGAGGAGAATGTATACCCCTACCGTGCGGGTATGACCAAGGAGTTTCAGATAGACCAGATGACGCAGAAGTTGCAGTACCTGGAGAAGAGCGACCTGGTGGCAGGCTACGCCTGGTTCATGGCAAACCCCAGCGGCGGTGAGAACTCGTTCCCCTACATGAGCATCTTCAAGAGCAACAACAGCCAGAGTGAACTCTCCGAACTGGGACTGGTATATACGTACATGTCGTCGTTTGACAAGGACAAGTACTATACCGTGAACGACGAGATAAGCGCCAAGGACTATATAGACGCCTCGCTCAACGACCAGGCAGTGCAACTGCGCCGCAATAGCGACAGCAACGGCGAGGTGCTGCAGGTGGGCTACCGCACCGGCAGTTACACGGTACACCAGATAGAGGTGCCATGGGACGGTGAGTACCAACTCACCCTGCGCATGAAGTCTACCGCACAGAACAAGGTGTATATCTGTCTGGACCGCATCAACAACTACGCTGCACGCGAGACTGTAGAGTCTACCGGCGGTGTGTGGACCGACCACAACGTGAACATAACGCTGACGGCAGGCAAGCACACACTGTACGTATATAACGGCAGCACACAGGAAATGCACGTGAACCATCTGAAACTGTCCACCACCACCGGCATAGAGACTGCAGAGCAGACGAAAGGGTGCGTGGTGAGCACCCGTTATTACACCCCCGCAGGCATGGAGATGCAGCAACCCACCGAAGGACTGTACATCATGCAGCAGACGATGGATGACGGGAGCATACGCAGCATCAAGCAATACAAGAACTGACACCCCGCTTCAATCGACATAGGAAACACATAATCAACCTTTTTATCAACTTAAATTAAAAAAAATTTATGAGAAAATTTTTATTCACACTTCTCACCTGCGCGGCAACACTGGCAGCATCGGCGCAAACAAACCTGGCGCTGAGCAAGACTGCTATAGCCACAACAGGTGATGCAGCGGCAGCCGTTGACGGCAACAAAGGCACCCGCTGGGAGTCAGTACACGGTCAAGATCCTCAGAAATGGCAGGTGGATCTGGGTTCAGAACAGAGCATGAACACCTTCAAGATAATTTGGGAAGGTGCGTATGCCAAGGATTTCACCATCAAGGTGGGTAACACCCTCGACGGTGAGGGTTGGCTGAGCGACGGTACTACAGTTGTGACAGTGAACGACCAGAACCTGGCAAATCTCACTGCGCTGTACTCTACAGATAACACTGTGACAGGCCGCTATGTACTGTTTGAGGGAACTGAGCGCGCCACACCTTACGGCTACAGTTTCTATGAGTTTGAGGTGTACAACTTCACCGAGGCGTTCGCTGTGACCAACGTGAACCTAACCGCCACTGGCAATCAGCCTTTGACCGTGGGTGGCACCTTGACTCTGAATGCAGCCTGCACCAACCAATTGGGTGGCAGCATAGAGCCCACCACACTCACCTACAACAGCAGCGACCCCACTGTGGCTACCATCAGCGGCAACGTGCTGACAGCAGCAGCCGCCGGCACCACTACCATCACCGCTGTGGCTGACGGTGTGACCTCTAATGCTATTGAAGTGACTGTGTTAGGTGCAGAGAAGATAGACCTGTTCAGCAACTACCAGTACCGCATATTCGGCATTGGCGAGAAGCTTGACCGCTCATCCATCGTAGGTGCCTTCGACGATAATTTGGGCAGCGTGTGGGCACTCATTAAAGGTGAGACCGCTGCCGACGATAATTCACGCACTTACACAGTAGGATTCGTGGCAGACCTAGGTGGTCTGTACGACATAGCCGAAGTGAGCATGAACTTCGAGGGCGCTTGCTCGGAGAAATTCACCCTGCAGTTTGCAGGTGAGGACGGCGTATTCGGCGAGGCAGCCTACACCGGCGGACGTACCGGCATCAATGCTCATACTGAGGAATACTATCCTGATAACACCTTGCAGGCACGCTATGTGAAGTTTGTAAGCACCAAGGCAGCCACCCAATGGGGTGTAAAGTTGTATGACTTCTCTGTATATGGCACCGGTACACCAACCGTAGATGCAACCGCCCCCACAGTGACAGCCAGTCTGGAAAGTGCCGCTGAGGAAGAAGTGGTGCTCAGCATCACCGGCAATGACAACAGCGCCAAATATTTAGCATACGAGATCAGTGCCGAGGGCCTGCCCACAGCCATCTACGCACTGGAAGGCAACAAAGCAGGCGAGGCAGCCCAAGTGACTGTGAAAGGTCTGAACGGCGGCACCACCTACAACTTCAGCATAGTAGCAATAGACGACAAGGGCAACCGCTCTGCTGCTGCTACCGTAGAGGCTACTACCAGTGGCGATGTGTTCGTACTGACACCGGCACCCACACCCACTCAGGCTGCCGAGGACGTGATAAGCATATACAGCGATGCTTATACTGAGGCTACCACAAGGGGTATAGGCCTTTGGGGGCAGTCTACTCAACTGAACGAAACCAATATAGACGGCAACAATACTATGTATCTGACCAACTTCAACTACTTAGGTTTTGAACTTGGTACACAACTTAATGCGAGTGAAATGCAGTACCTGCACATTGACGTGCTGCCTATGCAAGCCATGAACCTTGGTATCACTCCTATCTTCCCTGGTCCAATCGAGAACAGTCAGCTTGTGGGCACACTCAATGTGAAGGAGTGGAACAGCATAGATATACCTCTGACACAGTATAACATGGACTTTGCCAACAATCTGGTGTTCCAGTTGAAGTTAGACCGTGGTACAGGCAACGATAAGCTGTATGTAGACAACATCTACTTCTGGAAGGGTGAAGACGGTCCTGTGGTTCCCACCGAACTGGCAGTGAAGGAGATAGACAGCGAGACAGAGGCTGTGGTACTGGAAGGCGTATGGGATGCTACTAAGTTTGCTGCTATCGACGCTGAGCAGAAAGCCCTGGCATACGACCTGAGCAATGTGACCGGCAACGTAGAGGGCGAGATAAGCACCGTGATGCCCAATGCCCTGCTTATCACCAATGCCACACAGAACGTGGCTAAGAACCGCGTGGTATGGGACAATGCACAGAACCGCTACACTGGTTACAACATCGTGCTGGACGAGAACGACACTCAGACAGCCAACGGTGTGGACTACAGCGTGAACACCAACATCGCTCCTATCTATGCTACTGGAGTAGTGAAACAGCGCTTCCACGACGGTGCCGGCGTATATGCCACAACCATAGCACCCTTCGATGGTGACGTGGACAGCGGTATCGATGCCTGGGAGATGACAGCCGTGACAGACGACGGTGAGAACAAGACCATCGAATTCAGTCAGGTTTACACATTCGAAGCTGGCAAGGCTTATATCATCTACTTCGCCCGTGCCGCCGCCTTCTGGCTGCGTGGCAATGGTAAGACCATCGAGTGGGCAGCAGATGCCAGCAAGGAATTCCAGGGCACCTTCTCGAAAGTGTCTAAGGACGGCCTGAACAGTGTGTATGTGCTCGACGGCAACAACCAGCAGCCCAACTTCGCCAAGAATGCCTTTGATATTCCTGCATGGCGCGCATACCTGGATCTGGGCAATGTGAGCAGCGCAGCCAACATCAACGTGACATTCGACGGTGTGACAGCCATAGAGAATGTGGAGCAACTCATCCCCACCCTGTTCAACGTGTACAGTATAGACGGCCGTATGGTGCGCCAGAATGCCGACAGCATGATGTCGCTGCCCGCAGGTGTGTATGTGGTGAACGGAAAGAAAGTAGTAGTGAAATAATTAAGCAAACGAAGTGTTATGAAAAAGACATATATTTCACCAATGATCAAGAGCACTGCCATGACAGGCGATGAAGCCATTATGGCAGGTAGCACAAAGATAAACCTGGGCAACGGTACCACAGGCACAGTGAGCGACGAAGACGCTACAAAGCCTGCCGGTTCTAACAGTTTCAACGTATGGGATGACCCCGAAGAGTCATTCACTCCCGACCGCTTCTAAAACGTCCCAAAAAGCATCTATATTCCCCCTCCCTCCGACCTTGGAGAGAGGGGGTTTTTCATTGAAAAGGAGAGTGAAAAACTGATAAAAAACGTATATGAGTGAAAAAGTGGACTCACAAAGGTCTGAGAAGCATGAAAACCACGATAAACAGTGGGTTTCCAGGAACTGGTAATATAGAATGATATGGCATAAAATATAGAAAAATGAAAGATTTTAGGCAGATTTTGAGGTATAAAGTGAGGTTTTAGTGTACCTATATATTTGTTTTGACAGCATTTTCCATGCTATCTTTGCATCGTCAATCAGCGGATCGGCTTTATCATTTAGAAATTTCATTTTGCAAGATATAATGTTTTAGGTAAGTTTTGAATGTTAGTAGTTTTATCATGTTTAAGTTAATATTGCAACGGTTTTAAAGGGGAAGGTGTTCATGTGAATGAGCACCTTTTTTGTTTGCCATAATTTTTAACTGCATGGTTAGAACGAGCACCAAGCCCAGGGCAGCACCATGGGCTTTGCGCTCATTGCCCCTTCGGAGCGAATTATAAGCTACATAAAACCCTGATACTATTCGAAATAGTTGACTCCCAAGGGCAATTTATCAGTTGTGGAATACCTTGTCGAGCCTTTGATATACATTTATCAGCCACAAATAACGAAAAGTGAGTATTTTGTGAGGTGAATTTTTTGGAAGGAAGCACACCACAATACTAATTTTGCAGAGGAAATCAATTGTAATCAAAATACTGACCAATGAGAGAAATCGAGAGAAAAGCATTGGGCGTGCTGTTAGCAGCCGCCACAGCCCTGACCCTTCATGCCCAAGAGGTAGTGAATGTGGGCAAGGGCAGTTATGCCGCCTACACCCCCCTGAGCATCTGCCGCTCCAACTACCACGTGCCCGGCGACTGGGGATTTGTGGGCGACCAGAGCAAGTACATGCAGTATCGTAAACTGTACCTGCACGAGCGTGATGGACAACCCATACCCACCAACGATTGGTGGACCAACCTCATCACCCAACCCTATTCGGGCAGGATGTGGTCGTATCCGCAGTTTGTGCAGGCACAACGCTACGGAGTGGACGTGCAATACCCCTCGCAATGGATGACCAACGGCACGGAGATGCGCTCGAACACCACAGTGAGCGTGAAAGGCATAGGGTTCGCACCGGAGAGTGCCGTGGCAGAGCACTGGCACGACTGGGACGTACAGTTTGCCATGCGCGACGGCAATAAAGAGATGTACGTGACCATGGTGCACGGCATGCCCTTCACCTGGGTGGAGACCAAGAACCTGGTGCCGCAGATAAGCATAGCACAGTCGTACCAACGATTGGCAGACTACACCAACCCACAGGTGCTCGACGAGAACGGCAATGCCCTGAGCGGCAAAGTGAGCAACATCAGCCGCTTTGCCATGCGCCTGGGCAACGACCTCTACGGCATATACCTGCCACAACGCAGCAGCATCACCATAGACGGCAGCAATGTGACCGTGGACTACTACGGCAGCGGACAGTATATAGTGGTGGCACTGATAGACAACATAGGCCAACTGGCAGACATGGCAGACGTGGCATACAACGTGCCACGCAGCACCAAGGTGACATGGCAGTACGACGCTGCGCAGGGAGTGATGCACACCCGCTGGAATGTGGCAGCCGAGAACCTGAAGGAGGGGGCACAGATGCCCGGCGACGACGAGGTGACCACAGCCACCACCCTGCCCGTGCTGCAGGGCTTCCTGCCCCACCAGTACCGCGACACAGGATGCAGCAGCAAACTCCCGCTCACAGGTCAGACCTATGCCACACCCCACGGAAGGCTGAAGATGGCTAAGGGCAACGACTTTGAGGTGGACTACCGCTTCTACGGCATGCTGCCCTACTATGCCGTGCCACAGGAGAACAACAGTGAGGCAAACGCCTACCAGAAAGAGCGCATGAGAGGGATGCTGGAGAGTTATGCCGTGAAGGGCACCTTCGGCGCCGACACCTACTGGGGCGGCAAGGGACTGACACAGATGGCACTGAACATGATGTTCGCGCGTGAGATGGGCGAGAAAGCCCTCTTCGAGGAGTGCCGCAGCAAACTGAAGGAGGCATTGGTCAACTGGCTCACCTTCACCCCTGGCGAGACCAACTACTTCTTCGCCCGCTACGACCGTTGGGGAGCCATGGTGGGCTATGCCACGAGTTACGACTCGGAGACCTTCAACGACCACCATTTCCACTATGGCTACTTCACCTACGCTGCCGCCCTGCTGGCGATGGTAGACGATGACTTCCGCAACAACTACGGCGAGATACTCACCCTCATAGCCAAGGACTACGCCAACTGGGACCACGAAGACAGCCGCTTCCCCCTCTTCCGCACCTTCGACCCCTGGGCAGGCCATTCCTTTGCCGGCGGCATGGGCGATGACAACGGCAACGGCCAGGAGTCGTCGTCGGAGGCGATGCAGGGATGGGGCGGCCTGTACCTGCTGGGTGTGGCACTGCAAAACGATGAGATGCGCGATGCCGGTATCTTCGGTTGGCTGAGCGAAGCACGCGGCACCGCCGAATACTGGTTCGACCGCCACAGCGAGGCAGGCAGAGACATGAACGCCTTCCACACCGCAGCGAGCAGCGACGAGTACAACATACGCTACGACCTCTTCCGCGAGAACAGCACCACCGACGGTGTGACCACCTGGGGCGACCCCCTACCCTACAACTCCAACCTCACCTGCCACGGTGTGGGCTGGTGGACCTACTTCGGCTATGATGCCATATACATGCAGGGCATACAGTGGATGCCCATCTCGCCCGCCCTCGACTACCTGTCTGAGGACAAGGAGTTTGCCGCCTGGGACTATGCCCGCATGTGGAAAGACCGCCGCATAGGAGGATGGCTGAAGAGCGACCGCGGCGACCACGGCTGGCCCGATGCCGGCTACCTGGGCGACAGCGGCGGCTGGGGCAACGTGGCACTGAGTTATCTGCAACGGTCGGACCCTGCTGAGGCAGCACGCATCTTCGATATGTGCTGGAACGCCGGCGAACCCGAGTTTAAGACCTACGACACCAACGGCATAACCTACTTCGTGACCCACTCACACCTGTCGTACGGCGACCTGAACTGGAGCATCACCGCATCGGTACCCACAGCACGTGTGTATGAGAAGAACGGGGTGAAGACCTATATGGCATACAACCCCACCGACCAAGCCATAGACGTGCGCTTCAGCGACGGCTACACACTGGCAGGAGTGCCCGCCCGACGACTGAAGGTGAGCGGACACGAGAGTCTGGACAATACCGAGATAACAGCGGACGTGGCAGATGAGGAAGACCCACGCTCCACCCTGCTCATGCCCAACCTGGCACTGCGCTGCCCCACCACCACTTCGGGCAACGAGAACGATGCTGCCATGGGCGGCGACAAGGCTGTGGACGGTGACGAGAACACCCGCTGGGGCAGTAAGATAGAAGACAACCAATGGATAAGGGTAGACCTGCAGAAAGACGTGATACTCTATCAGGTGCGCATACTGTGGGAGGCAGCCTACGCCAGCAAATACGCTGTAGAGGTGAGTGCCGACGGCACACAGTGGACCACCGTGAAGACGGTGAGCAACAGCAGCAGCGGATGGAACACCATAGACATGGGCGATGCGCACGGCAGGTACCTGCGGGTGCGCGGCATAACACGCGGCTCGGAGTGGGGCATATCAATCTTTGAACTGCAGGCATTCGGTCAGTATGCCGATGCCAGTGCCGACGACCTTCTGGGCATACAGTTGACCGCCGACCGTGACGTGCTGCGCCAGGGAGAGGCCACACAGTTGCACGCCCGTGGCTATACCGTGGGCAAGCAGTGGAAGGAAGTGAACCCCACATGGAGCAGTGCCAACGGCTCGGTGACCGCCTCGGGACTGTTCACCCCCAACACCTATCCCAAGGCTGCCGTGACTGCCACCATAGGCACATGGAACGCCACCAAGACCTGGGCAGTGGAAGAGGCTATCTTCACCGGCTACCTGACCATCGCACCGCGCACCATGCAGGTGGCAGTGGGCGAGAGTGCCACGATGACCGTAGAGGGCCAGAACCAGTTTAAGGAACCCATGACCGTGGCACTGGAAAGTCTGACATGGCGCGTATGCACATACAGCGGCAAGGACATGACCGACACCGCCGACGGACAGATAGACGCAAGCACACCCGCAGTGACCATAAACCGCGCTGGCAGTTATGCCGTGATAGCCTCGACGGGCACCGTGAGCGACACCATCTACGTGGAGTGCCGCAACTATGCCGACATAAACCTGGCACTCAACAAGCCCACCGTGGCTACATCTAAGGAGAACGACCAGATGGACGGTGACAAAGCCACCGACGGCAGGAGAGACACACGCTGGGGCAGCGCAGTGAACGATGACGAGAGCATGACGGTGGACCTGCAGGCAGTGTACAGCATCAACCGCGTGAAGGTGTACTGGGAGGCTGCACGCGCCACTAAATACCTGCTACAGGCCTCTACCGACGGCATAACATGGAACACCATCAAGACCGTGGAGAACAGTCCTGCCGAGGAAGAGATGACCTTTGCCGAGACCCCCGCCCGCTACGTGCGTATGCAGGGTGTGAGCCGCAACAATGTGTGGGGCTACAGCATATGGGAGTTTGAGGTGTATGGCACGCGCAAGATCAGCGACGCCGCTCCCACACTCGTGGATCTGGGTGCAGATGAACGCGGTGTACACATGCTAAGCGGTGCCTGGGATGAGAACGCCTTTGCCGAGATAGACACAAACAATGGCAACATGCTCACTGCATACGACATGAACAACGTACAGATGAACGACGGCACCTCGTTTGACACCACCAACCCCAATGCCATCATCATAATCGATGCAGAGAGAGAGAGACAGGTGACAAACTCGCAGAACGTGGTGCTGAAGGCTACCGACAGCTCATACAGCGCCCGCAACATACAGTGGACCGACGGCACACCGGTACACAGCACCATAAACATGACAGCCAACGATGTACGCTACGTGAGGACTCTCAACGGCGGCTATACCACCCTCTCACTACCTTTCAACAGTACTGTGCCCGAAGGCATCAGTGCATATTGTTACGACCGCTATGAGAAAGACGGCGATACAGGAAATATCTTCTTCAAACAGGTTAACACACTGGAAGCCGGCAGGCCGTACGTGATCTATACCACCGAGGGAGAGTGCAAATGGAAGACCGCAAACGGCGAGATCTCATTTGTAGAGAATACAATAAACAAGGGTGAGGTAAGCATGCAGGCTGTGCTCAGATGGCTGGACGATGCAGCATACACCATGACAGAAGGTGATGAGCCAGAGCTGGAGCAGACGACAGGTGGCCTCCAGTTCCGCAGTATCTTCACACTGCCGTCAGGTGCACAGCCCTCGCAATTCCGTCTGCTCTTCGACGGTGTGACGGGCATAGAGACCATTCCTGCCGGAGTGCTGCCCTCGCTGGTGGATGATGTGTACAGCATTGATGGTCGCAAGGTGCGCAGCCATGGACAGGGCATCATCTCTCTGCCCCCAGGCATATACATAATAAACGGCCACAAAGTGGCCGTCTCAAAGGGATTATAGAAGATTATAGGCTATCCTAGAAATCTAGGATAGCCTAGTCCTTCTTAGAGTCTAGTATCTGGCTCTACCGTACTGCTCAGGAATGTAATAGGTATTACCCTTGTAGTACACCTCATAGTATCCGTTCACCATACCGCCGCATCTCAGTCTGTCGCCAGTGTAGAAGCGGATGCTGCTGTTGAGCATCTTGTAAGCCTCAGAGGGTTGGCTGCGGGGAACCACACGGTCGCCAGCAATCACAATCTGAGAGATGTCGCCATGATGCTTCTTGCTGGGAGCATTATTGCTGCCACCGCGCGGACGTCCATACTGCTGAGGGATGTAATAGGTGTTGCCCTTGTAGTAGACCTCATAGTAACCGTTCACCATACCGCCGCAGTTGAGTCTGTCGCCAGTATAGAAGCGGATACTGCTGTTGAGCATCTTGTAAGCCTCAGAAGGTTGGCTGCGAGGCACCACACGGTCGCCGGCAATCACAATAGAACTCTGTGCAAATGCCATGGAAGTGGCTACGCACATCAGGAATAAAACAAATAGTTTTTTCATAATGGTAAAAAAATTAGTGAATAATAATAATACTTAGTTTTAGAACAGCCTAGAATCACCTAGAATAGCCTAGAAAGAATTCAACCATGCCTTGAGGTCCATGATCATTTCGAGGTGATATTTGAAACTAAGGTTTGAGCCCCATCCATGTCCTCCGTCGGGATAGACGTGCAGTGAAGCCCTCACGTCATGCCGGTAGAGTTCGGTGTAGTAGTTGACCCCATTGGCAGGCAGCACCACATCGTCGTCGTCGCAGAGGGCTATCCATGCCCTTGGTGTCATGCGTGTGACCTGTTGGTCGGCGCTATAGTCCTTCTCCACCCTCTTTTTCGCCCCTTTACCCAGCAGGTTGTTGTGCGAGCCCTCATGAGTAAATCCGTGCATCATGGTGATGACGGGATAGAAGAGTATCTGGAAGTTGGGTGCCGCCTCCTTTTTAGCCTGTGTTGCCACGGTGGCAGCCAGGTGTCCGCCGGCAGAGAAGCCCATGATACCCACCTGGTCGGTATTCACGTGCCACGACTGTGCATTGTGTCTGACCAGTCGTATGGCAGCCTCGGCGTCGGCTATTGGAATCTCGGGGTTGCCGTGTGGCATACGGTATTTCAGCACCACGGCAGCGATGCCTTGGTTGGCAAAGAACGAAGCCCATTCATGTCCCTCGTGCTGGAGTGCGAGGTGGTGGTATGCCCCACCCGGGCAGATGACCACTGCCCGTCCTGTATTGACGCGTGCCTCGGGCAAGTATATCCACACCTTGGCGGTGTCGGAGGGGTCGCTGCTGCTCTTGCGTGGTCCATCGGGATAGAGAGGTGTCTCGTATACACGTTGCGCCATCACTCCTGCCCCAAAGAGCAGAAACAGCATCATCATTGCAATTCTATTTTTCATAATTTAGTTTTTATTTGCAAAGATAGAATAAAATTGCTAATATTGCAAACTACGTAGCAGATAAAAGAAGAAAACTTATAAAAATGAAGACCCATCCACTACACATCTTCAGTCATTGCCCCAAGTGTGGCAGTGCGAGATTTACCGACAATGACGAGCGGAGCCGCCGGTGTGAAGACTGCGGTTTCGTGTATTACCTGAATGCCAGCGGTTCTACTGTGGCACTGATAGAGAACAGCCGAGGCGAGTGGCTGGTGACCCGCAGAGCCAAGTCGCCTGCCAAGGGCACACTGGACCTGCCGGGCGGGTTTATAGACTTCTGCGAGACGGCAGAGGAAGGTGTGGCAAGAGAGGTGCGTGAAGAGACGGGACTGGAGGTGACCCATGTGGAGTATCTGTGGAGTCTGCCCAACACGTATGAGTATGGTGGCATGACCATACCCACCATAGACCTGTTTTTCCGTTGCCGTGTGGCAGACGACAGTGTGGTGACGGCATGCGACGATGCCGCCGAGTGTATGTGGCTGAGAAGAGAGGAGTTGTGCCCGGCTGACTTCGGTTTGCGCTCCATCAGCGAGGGCGTGCGCCGCTTGCTGTCTATGAGCGGTCGGCAGGATGCATGCGCTGGTTCAACTGGAAGAGGGCAGGCAGCAGCAGACACAGCGAGAAGCCCACAGCCATGAGAACCTTCTGGGTGGAGCCAAACACCTCTTGCAGGGTCATATCATTCATGCCCGGCATAATATTAACCGACACGTATGCCGCAGTGTTGTTCACCCAGTGGAGCAGCACACCGGGGAGGATGCTGCCTGTACGGTAATACATCCATCCCATGAGTATGCCGATGAGGAAGGCATGTGGCATCTGTGCGGGGTTGGCATGCACCAGTGAGAAGCAGAGTGCCGACAGGGCTATCGCCACCCACGGAGAGCGCAATGAAGAGAGCAGCAACCGCAGTATGGCACCGCGAAACACCACCTCCTCTGCCAAGGGAGCCAGCAGGCAGAGCGACACGTATCCCCAGGGTGAGGAGAGCATCTGTGCAAAGAGGTCGGCGTTGAGGTCGGGCAAATCGAGCCACTCCAGAAAAGCCTGCGAGGGCAGCAGGGTGCCCAGGGCTGCTATAGCCACCCAGAAGCACACACCCCACGGGCGCGTGCGCAGGTAGGTGGGCGACAGACGGCACCAGCGCGCCCAGAGGAAGACGATGAGGGTGACCACGCTATAGGCAGTAGAGGTGACCAGCAGCATGGGTGCAGTGAACTGTATATTGCCCTCCGCTATAGAGGAGAGAGTCTGCGAGAGACCACCCTCGCCACTCGCCAGCCATGGTATGATGACAGCGTAGGTGACTATGAACTGTATGGCGACGAAAGTGATGAGATAAATAAAAGCCCGTTTCATAAACTGTTGTTCCTTACTGTTGTTCCTGATTATTTTCTGAGTCGTGTTCAAACTGTTCGTTTGCCATGCGCACATCGGCTCGCAACTGCGATGCCAGGGCGTCGGGAGAGGAGAACTGCCGCTCCTGGCGCAGGCGGTGACAGAACTCCACCGTAATCTGCCTGCCGTATATCTGCTCGTGGAAATCCATGATATGCACCTCGATAGTGACGTGGTCGCCCTGGAAGGTGGGGCGCATGCCTATGTTCATGACAGCCCTGAGCATGGGTTCACCCTCGCCCATCCTCACCTTCACGGTATAGGCACCGCGCTGTGGCAGCAGTTTGCATGGGTCGTCCACCTGGATATTGGCAGTGGGAAACCCCAATTGTCTGCCCTTCTGGTATCCTGGCACCACTGTACCTGTGATGGTGTAGGGATGTCCCAGGCAGTCTGTGGCATGGTCTATCATACCCTCGGCGAGCAGTCGTCTGACACGTGAACTGCTCACTGCCTCCCCCTTGTGCAACAAGGCAGGTGCTGTGGAGAGCGACATGCCCAGTGCCTCGGCATAGCGGCGGTAGTGGTCGACGCCCTCGGTGCGGTCGTGACCGAAGCGGTGGTCGTAGCCCACCACCAGGTGCTGCACATGCAGTCGGCGTGCGAGCACCTGTTGCATAAACTGCTGTGCCGTGAGAGCCGCCAACTCAGTGGTGAAGGGCAGCACCACGCACACATCGATGCCTGTGGTGGAGAGCAGTTGCAGTTTCTCGTCGAGAGGTGTGAGCAACTGCGGCTGATAGTCAGCACGGAGCACGGCACGTGGGTGAGAGTCGAAGGTGACCGCCATGGACGTCAGTCGTCGCTCATGTGCCTCGGCGCACACCTGGGCGAGCAACTGACGGTGTCCGCGGTGTACACCGTCAAAAAACCCGATGGTGGCGGCTGCAGGAGCACCCTCCACATCAGGCTGACTGCTGAGATATATCGTTCTCATACGTGGTAGACGTGATTAGGATGGGTGCAAAAATAGGCATTATTTCTGAGAAATAGAAAAAAATGTAGTATTTTTGCAACCGCTATATGTAGACCAGAGCCATGACGAAAGAAGAATTTCTGGTGCACAAATTAGAGCACCGCGACATAAAGCCCACCTCTACCCGCCTGCTCATCCTGCGCGAGATGCTGCGTGGTGACGAGACAGTGAGTCTGCCCGACTTGGAGCGTTGGTTGCCCACGATAGACAAGTCTACCATATCGCGCACCCTGACACTCTTTCTGCTCCACCGTCTGGTACATGCCGTGGACGATGGCAGCGGAGCACTGAAATATGCTGTATGTGACGATGCCTGCGACTGCACCGTGGAAGACGAGCACACCCATTTCTACTGCACAGGGTGTCACCGCACCTTCTGCCTCACCCATATCCATGTGCCAGTGGTGCCCCTGCCCTCCGGCTTCACCCTGGAGAGTGTGAACTACGTGTTGAAGGGACTCTGTCCCAACTGTGCAGAGAAGGAGGGCTCAGCATGCAGATAGGCGACATACACTACGGAGAGCGCCCAGTATTTCTGGCACCTATGGAGGATGTGACCGATATCGGTTTCCGCATGTTGTGCAAGCGCTACGGTGCCTCGATGGTATACACTGAGTTTGTGAGTGCAGAGGCTCTGGTGCGCAATATCAAGAGTACGGTAAACAAACTCACGATCAGCGACAGTGAGCGTCCTGTGGGCATACAGATATACGGCAGGGATGCCGATGCCATGGTAGAGGCAGCGAAGATAGTGGAACAGGCGCATCCGGACGTGATAGACCTGAACTTCGGCTGTCCGGTGAAGAAGGTGGCGGGCAAGGGTGCCGGTGCAGGGATGTTGCGCAACATCCCTTTGCTGCTGGATATCACCCGCCGTGTGGTGGATGCCGTGCATGTGCCGGTGACGGTGAAGACACGACTGGGTTGGGACCATGAGAACATCATCATAGAGCAACTGGCAGAGCAGTTGCAGGACTGCGGCATACAGGCACTCACCATCCACGGTCGCACACGTTCGCAGATGTACACTGGCAGTGCCGACTGGCAACCGATAGGCAGGGTGAAGGCCAACCCGCGCCTACACATACCCATCATAGGCAATGGCGATATCACTTCGGCAGAGGAGGCAGAGGAGGCTTTCGAGAGGTACGGAGTGGATGCCGTGATGGTGGGCAGGGCATCGTTTGGCCGCCCCTGGATTTTTCGCGAGATACGTGAACTGTTGGATGGCACCAAGGGTGACGAGGTGATGGACTTCAGATGGAAGTTGGCGGTGCTGCGTGAGCAGTTGCTCATCAATGTGGAACGCATAGACGAGTACCGCGGCATACTGCACACACGCAGACACTTGGCAGCCACCCCACTATTCAAAGGGATCCCCAATTTCCGTCCCATGCGCATAAGAATGCTCCAGGAAGACCACCTGGAACCCCTCTTGGGCATACTGGCAGAAATTGAGGATATGATGTGCAAGGATGAGTAGCACCCACCCAAAACATGATGTGCGGCACTATTCTGCTGAGAATTCATCCTTTCCCACGCCACAGAGCGGACATACCCAGTCGTCGGGCAGGTCGGCAAAGGCAGTGCCAGGTTCTATACCATTCTCAGGGTCGCCCACTGCGGGGTCGTACACGTAGCCGCAAACGTCGCAAACGAATTTTTCCATAGTCGTAAAAAAATTTTTAGTTAATATCTGAGGTGTGAACAGTATCTGTCATTTCAGGTGTTTCTCTACCTTCTCGATTATGACCTCGGGTGTAATCCCGTTCATACACTCCCACGTGCCCAGGTGACACGGTTTGTTGCCATAGATGCTGCATGGTCGGCATGTGAGAGGCAGTTGCACGGCGTCGTCGGTCCTTTGTCCCCATCCCATAAACCCTGCCATAGGGTGTGTGGCTCCCCACACGCTGACCACGGGAGTGCCCACGAGCGAGGCGAAATGCATGTTGGCACTGTCCATAGACAGCATCACATCGAGGTGACTCATGAGAATCAGTTCCTGCACCAGAGAGGCAGCGGTCTGCGAAGCGTCGATACACTGTGTGTGTTTGCTGCACCAGTTTTCGAGGACCGGTGTTTCGTCCTTCCCCCTGCCGAAGAGGAGGATACGCGCCTTCGGATGTCGCTGGCAGAGCATGTCCACCACCTTTCCCATTTGCTCCGTGGGGTATATCTTCCCCTTGTGTGCTGCAAAAGGTGCTATGCCTATCCAGTGCGAGCCTTTCTGCTTCTCGCCCACTGAGGTTGGCAGTAGTGAGAGATCGCCGCCCTGTGGTGGGAAGATGGATGTGAACTGCATCTGTACGGGGTAGCCCAGACGCCGGAGCACATCGGCATAGTTTTCGAAGGGCGAGGGTTGCTGCACCAGGTTCTTATGGTTTCGTGCCACGAGTTGTCGTCTGCCGCTGCGGTGCTTGTCGATATGTGCCACAGGCACCCTGTCTATCATGAAGCGTGCGCGCAGGTAGTGTGAGCGCAGCACGGCATGCATGTCAGCCACGGCAGTGAAGTGCTTGGCACGTAGTCGGCTATAGAGGTGTGAGAGCCCGCCTATGCCCCGGTCATCGCCTTTGAAGTCTACTTCCATGAAACTCACGTTGGGTGCCAGGTTGGCAAACAGAGCCCTTGCAAATCCGCGGCTGAGCACAGTGACATGTAGGTTGGGATACTGACATGCCAGACTCTTCACCACGGGCACGAGCATAGCCACGTCGCCCATGGCAGAGAAGCGCATGATGAGTAGGTGCTGTTGACTCATGAGTGAAGGATGAAGTAGTCTGTGTGGTTTATTTCTTCTGGTAGAGCACAGGGTTGGTAGATGGGTCGTTGTACATCTTCATCTGTCGGTACACCTTCATGTACTTACGTCCCTGAGCGATATCCTCGAGCAGTTGGTCTATGGCGGTGCTGAGGTCCTCCTGCTGTTCGCAGAGCACTCGCCACTTGTCGGCGCATCGCTGGCGGTGTTCGTCGGACGCATCCTCACGCTCCATCTGTTCGCGCATGTGATATATCTTGAGTGCGAGAATGGAGAGGCGGTCCACAGCCCATGCCGGACTCTCAGTATTGAGTCGAGCGTCGGGCAGCACAGTCACGTCGGAGTAGTACTTACGGTAATAACTGTCTATCTGCTCCACCAGGTCGGTACGGTCCTGATTGCTGTGGTCTATACGGCGTTTGAGGGCGAGTGCCTCTACCGGGTCGATATGCGGGTCGCGTATGAGGTCTTCCAGATGCCACTGCACGGTATCAATCCAACACTTCAGGTAGAGTCGGTTTTCCAGAGTGTCGTTCTGGTAAGGATTTTTTATCGGTGTGTCCACATTGTCAAAGACATGATAGTCGGCTATGGCCTGATTGAAGATGAAATTGTAATTCTCTGTGTTTGTCATTACTGTCTGTTAACTGGTTTAGGCCACAAATATACGCAAAATTCGTCAATAACCAAGTCTTGAGTGTTATTTTTTTACGATAGAGTCAGTCATCACCCTTTTCCTGCCAGTTTTCTTAGGAAGAAGTAGGTGCGTGCCTGCGCCCGGAAGAGGAAGAAGAATGGTCGTAGTGGCAAGAATCCAAACTTGCAGTAATGAGCCTTGGGCAGGTGTCGGAATGGAGTCTGTCTCCACACCTCGCGTATCAGTCGCATGGCCTGTTGACGCTCTTGTGTGGTGAGCGACTCTCTATAGCGTGTGAGGTAGAGGTAGCAGTCAATAGCCATCATCCAACTCTTGTCGTAGAGAGCCCATCGCACATCGTCGGGCACTCCTTCGTCGAGAAGCGTGGTGCGCAAGTGCTCTGTGGCTTTGAGGCGGTCGAGATAGCGCGGTCCGCCGCTGTGTGTGGACGATGCGGGATGTTGCAGATAGTAGTATGTGCCGTCGCACTGCACCACCCTGTGGGCGTGCAGGAAGTGCAGGCGTGCAGTATTATCGTCGCTATAGAGACGGCAACTCTCATCGTAAGGGTACTGTCGATGCACGTCGGTGCGTATCATGTATATGCCGTGCACCGTCTGCCAGTTAATACTGCCACGTAGCGCCTCAATGCCGCTCAAGCCCTGGGCAGGCAGCAGAGGGAAGAGGTGTGAGGGTGTGCCATCGGTATAGGTATACATGAAGCGGAAGAGCACTATGTCGGCTCCGCTATTGTGCATGGTTCTCACGGCACACTCTATGGCATCGGGCGAATAGGTGTCGTCCACATCGAGCATGCACACATAAGTGCCAGTGGCATGTTTGAGGGCAGCATTGCGAGCATGAGAGGCACCACTGTTTTCGTGCAGTGAGATGACATGTATACGAGGGTCTCCGGCAGCAAACCGTCTGAGCAGACTGGCGCTCCCGTCGGTAGAGCCGTCGTCTACGAAGAGCATCTCCAAATTCTTATAAGTTTGTTGTTGCAACGAGTGCACGCACTGCTCCACATAGCGTGCGCCATTGTATACTGATGTTATCACACTCACCTTCTCCATACCGACAGTATAAACGCATGATGCTGCACATTTATTGTGGTCGGGGCATGGTGTCAAAACAATTTGAAAGTAGTCTAATACAGTGATAATGAGCCTATAATAATTGATATGCATCAAGAGAGGGCGAAAAAACCTGCACAATTTATAGTTGTTTGTGCAAAAAAAAGGCATTTTTTTTAAGAAAATTTGCAGATAATAAAGAAAATTTGCAACTTTGCACCCGATTTTGAAAAAGAAATAATTTTTAAACATTTTAATTTTAGAGAATTATGTCAGAAATCCAATCAAAAGTAACCGACATTATCGTTGAGAAACTGGGTGTTAGTGCAGACGAAGTAAAGCCTGAAGCAAGTTTTACCAACGACCTTGGTGCCGACTCTTTGGACACCGTAGAACTGATTATGGAGTTTGAGAAAGAGTTTGGTGTTAACATACCCGACGACAAGGCAGAAGAAATCCGTACCGTAGGCGACGCTATAGCTTACATCGAGAACAACAACTCGAAATAAATACCGATTTTTCACATATTATGGTTTATAGCCCTGGTATTGGCGAGAGCGTCGCTGTACCCCTGCTATAAACCATAATAATTAGATAGTAATTTATGGAACTGAAAAGAGTTGTAGTGACAGGACTTGGTGCTGTGTCACCTGTGGGCAACACCCCTGAGGAGACATGGAAGAATCTGTTGGCTGGTGTGAGCGGAGCAGCCCCCATCACCAATTTCGACAGCAGCCTGTTTAAGACCCATTTCGCCTGCGAGGTGAAAGATTTGGACCTGAACAAATACATTGACCGCAAGGAAGCGCGCAAGATGGACAAGTATGCCCAGTTTGCCATGGTGAGTGCCGTTCAGGCTATTGAGGACAGTGGTGTTGACCTGGAGACACTGGACAAGGACCGCGTAGGTGTCATATTCGGTGTGGGTATAGGCGGTATCAAGACCTTTGAGGATGAACTGAAGTACTATACACAGCACGAGAGTGAAGGACCGAAATTCAATCCCTTCTTCATACCGAAGATGATAGCCGACATAGCCAGTGGTCTGATATCCATCCGCTATGGTTTCCACGGTCCCAACTTCACCACCACCTCTGCATGTGCCTCTTCGAGCAATGCTCTGGCTGATGCCTTCAACATGATACGTCTGGGCAAGGCCAACATGATACTGAGTGGTGGTGCCGAGGCGGCTGTGTGTGCTGCCGGTGTAGGTGGTTTCAATGCCATGAAGGCACTAAGCACCCGCAACGACGAGCCTGAGAAGGCATCCCGCCCCTTCAGTGCCTCTCGCGATGGTTTCGTGATGGGTGAGGGTGCCGGTTGTCTGATACTTGAGGAGTTGGAGCATGCCAAGGCGCGTGGTGCCAAGATATATGCCGAGATGGTGGGCGAAGGCGAGAGTGCCGACGCATATCACATCACCGCCTCGCATCCCGAGGGACTGGGTGCCAAACTGGTGATGCAGCGTGCACTGGAGGATGCCGGACTGAAGCCCGAGGATATAGACTATATCAACGTGCACGGCACATCCACACACGTGGGTGACATCTCCGAGGCGAAAGCCATCAAGGAAGTCTTTGGCGAACATGCCTATAAGTTGAACATCAGCAGTACCAAGTCTATGACCGGTCACCTGCTGGGTGCTGCCGGTGCCATAGAGGCCATGGCCACCGTACTGGCAGTGAAGAATGACATAGTGCCACCCACCATCAACCATGATGAGGATGACAAGGACGAGGAGATAGACTATAATCTGAACTTCACGTTCAACAAGGCTCAGAAGCGCACCGTACGTGCAGCCCTGAGCAACACCTTCGGTTTTGGTGGACACAACGCCTGCGTAGTATTCAAGAAGTATGCTGAGTAGGCTCATGGATAGAATAAAACTCCCTTTCCGCAAGGAAAAGGAGTTTTATTCTGATTTGTATGATATCATAGGTTTTTACCCACATCACATTCAGTATTACAAGGAAGCGCTCATGCACAAGAGCGTGATGCGCAGGGACAAGGGTCGTCCGCTGAACAACGAGCGTCTGGAATATCTGGGCGATGCCATACTGGATGCTGTGGTGGGTGATATAGTGTATCGCCATTTTGAGGGCAAGCGTGAGGGTTTTCTCACCAATGCCCGTTCGAAGATAGTACAGCGCGAGACACTGGGCAAACTGGCTGAGCAGATGGGTATCACCCGTCTGATACTCTCCTCTGGCCACAACTCTTCGCACAACAGTTATATGGGTGGCAATGCCTTTGAGGCCCTGGTGGGTGCCATATACCTGGACCGTGGTTATGAGGCAGTGTATAAGTTTATGACCACCCGTGTGCTGGGCAAGTATATCAACCTGGAGCAGACTGCATACAAGGAGGTGAACTTCAAGAGCAAACTCATAGAGTGGACTCAGAAGTACAAGTTGCACATCGACTTCCGGCTGGTGAGCGATGCCAAGGACAAGGAGGGCAATCCTAAGTTTGAATACATTGTAGTGCTGGAGGGTTGCGACGGCTGTTCTGCCACAGGCTATTCAAAGAAAGAGAGTCAGCAGGAGGCGTCAAAACTCACTCTGCAGAAGATAAAGCGTGAACCTCAGTTTCGCGAGGCGGTATTTGCTGCCAAGGAGCGCCGGTTGTTGGGCGAGGAGGCTACGCTGGAGAGGGTTGCCGACAGCGAGAAGCAGGAAGAGGCAACCACACCTGCCGATGCCAAGCCGGTGGCAGAGAAGAAGGAGCGCAGGCAGCGCAAGCCACGCCGTGCCACAAATGAAGAGACCGACGAGTTTGACCTGAGCGACATCAGTGCAGCCAAGGCACCCTCACGCGAGGAGATAATAGCCGCTGCCGAGGAAGCCGCCTTCGAGGGTTGACCTTTGGCGGGATAACTATTTTCCGTATTTCGTGTCGTATGCAAGTGCATACATACGTATCTGCTTGACCATAGCGAGCAGACCATTGCTGCGTGTGGGTGAGAGGTGCTCGCGCAGTCCTATCTTCTCTATGAAGTAGAGTTCTGTCTGCAGCACATCGTGTGGGGCATGTCCTGAGAGCACACGTATGAGCAGTGCTATGATACCCTTGACGATGAGCGCATCGCTGTCGGCTGCAAGCCACATCTTGCCATCTCGATATTCAGCATTGAGCCACACACGGCTCTGGCAGCCGTCTATGAGGTTCTGCTGAGTCTTATACTGCTGGTCGAGCGGTTCGAGTTCATTGCCCAGGTCTATGAGCATCTGATAGCGGTCCATCCAGTCGGTGAGGAGGGAAAATTCCTCTATAACCTCATCTTGCAGTTCATTGATTGTCATTTTGCTTAACTATTTTGAATAATTTGTCGGAGGGTCTCACCTTGTCGGGCACAGGTATAGAGATGTGTGTGCCCTTGTGTGCCGTGTCCACAGGTTTCAGTTCGTAGCGTATCTCGGTGCAGTCGAGGTACATGGCTCCGGTGGTAGGTCCGGTGATGAGCAGTCGGTCGCCCACACTGAACTCCGCTGCCTCGCAGGTAAACTCCGCCACCCCCAGTCGTGAGTAATAGCGCACTCCGCGCCCCACGTACACCTTGCGCTCGGTGGCGCAACTGCCGTAGTGGCTGTTCCATTCACCCAGGCGCTGTCCCAGGTAGTATCCGTCCCAGAAGCCACGGTTGAACACCGCTGCCAGCCGTTCGTCCCACTCATCCTTTCGCTCCTCGGTGAAGGTGCCCTCCGCCACACTGGCAAGAGCCTCCTTGTATGCCCTGACCACGGTGTACACGTACTCTGGTCCGCGTGCCCTACCCTCTATCTTGAATACCGACACGCCAGCCTGGAGCATACGGTCGATGAAGCGTACCGTCTTCAGGTCTTTAGGACTCATGATATACTGGTGGTCCACATGCAGTTGTGTGCCTGTTTCGGCATCGGTCACTATATACCCCCTACGGCACAGTTGCATGCACTCGCCACGGTTGGCAGAGCGTGCCGCATTGTCCAGACTGAGGTAGCACTTGCCACTGACAGCCATGCACAGGGCACCGTGGCAGAACATCTCTATGCGCACCTGTCTGCCCGATGGTCCGCAGATATTCTCGGTTTCTATCTGTCGGTGTATGGCAGCCACCTGGTCGAGATTAAGTTCACGCGCCAGCACCACCACATCGGCAAACTGGGCGTAAAACCTGAGTGCTTCGATATTGGAGATATTCAGTTGGGTGGAGAGGTGCACCTCCACCCCCCTCCCACGGCAGTAGGTCATCACAGCCACATCAGAGGCAATGACAGCCGACACGCCTGCCTCCTTGGCGGCATCGATGATGGAGTGCATGGCAGGTATGTCTCCGTCGTAAACGATGGTATTGACGGTGAGGTACGAGCGCACGCCGTGCTCCCTGCATGTATCGGCTATGGCACGCAGGTCGTCGATGGTGAAGGGACATGCGGAATGAGCCCTCATATTCAGGCTGCCTATGCCGAAATACACGGCATCAGCCCCAGCCTGTATGGCAGCGGTGAGACTGTCGTATGACCCTACCGGTGCCATGAGTTCCACTCTTTGTGTATCGCACATAAAAAGACGTAAGATAGAATTTTGCGTGCAAAACTACTCACATTTTTTCGATTTAGCAAAAATATATAAAAGTAAATGATTACTTTTGCATCCACATAGACAGCAAGAAACAGATGAACGAGTTTGACATACACAGAGAGGGCAAAGTGGCAGAGAAGGACTATGAGAATGCGCTGCGCCCACTGCGCTTTCACGACTTCAGCGGTCAGCAGAAGGTGGTGGAGAACTTGCAAGTGTTTGTAGAAGCGGCGAAGTACCGTGACGAGCCTTTGGACCACACCCTGCTGCACGGTCCTCCGGGTCTGGGCAAGACCACGCTGAGCAATATCATAGCAAATGAACTGGGAGTAGGGTTTAAGTTGACCAGCGGACCTGTGCTGGACAAGCCAGGCGACCTGGCAGGCATACTCACCTCACTCGAGACCAACGATGTGCTGTTCATCGACGAGATACACCGCCTCTCGCCTGTAGTGGAAGAGTATCTGTACAGTGCCATGGAAGACTATCGCATAGACATCATGATAGACAAGGGTCCGTCGGCACGCTCCATACAGATAGATCTGAACCCCTTCACACTGATAGGCGCCACCACACGCAGCGGACTGCTCACAGCCCCCCTGCGTGCCCGTTTTGGCATAAACATGCACTTGGAGTATTACGACCCCGACACGCTGACCCGTATACTGGAGCGCTCAGCCTCTATACTGCAAGTGCCCATAGAACACGAAGCAGCCGTAGAGATAGCACGCCGCAGCCGTGGCACGCCCCGTATAGCCAACGCCCTGCTGCGCCGAGTGCGCGACTTTGCCCAAGTGCGGGGCAACGGCAGGATAGACACCGCCATAGCCAGGATAGCACTCACAGCACTCAACATAGACCAATACGGACTGGACGAGATAGACAACAAGATACTCGTCACGATAATAGACAAATTCAAGGGCGGACCCGTGGGAGTGAGCACCGTGGCAACAGCCATAGGCGAAGACACCGGCACACTGGAAGAGGTGTATGAGCCCTTCCTTATCATGGAGGGCTTCATCAAGCGCACCCCCCGTGGCAGGATGGTGACCGACCTGGCATACGAGCACTTGGGCCGCAACCGCTACGAGAGACAGTGGACAGAACCCGACCTTTTCAGACAGTAGACACACGTAAAGAGATGAAAGTATTGTTCCCGGGGTCGTTCCACCCCTTCACCAAAGGACACCACGACATAGTGACCCGTCTGCTTGCCATCTTCGATGAGGTGGTGGTAGGCATAGGGGTGAACGAACAGAAGTCACAGGCAGGCGACCACCTGGAGCGCATGGCTGCCATCGAGGCACTGTATGCCGATGAGAGGCGCGTGAGCGTGGTATGCTACAGCACACTCACCGTCAACTGCGCCAAGGAGGTGGGTGCGAAGGTGATAGTGAAGGGTGTGCGCAGCGTGAAAGACTACGAGTATGAGCGCGAACAGGCAGAGGTGAACCGCATGCTGGGCATAGAGACACTGCTGCTGCCCGCCACACCCGAACTGGCATGCATCAGCAGTTCGGTGGTGAGGGAACTGCAACACTTCGGAGAGGATGTGACACAACTGCTACCATAACGACAAACACACATACATTATGATAACATACCAGAGCGAAGGCATAGCCATGCCACACATAGCCCGACGTGCCACCACGGCATGGATACGCCAGGTGGCAGCCACCTACGGGATGAAAGTGGGCGATGTGGGATATATGTTCGTGAACGACGAACGGATACTGGAAGTGAACCGCGAATACCTGCAACACGACTACTATACCGATATCATCACATTCGACTACAGCGAGGATGAGGTGATAAACGGCGATATCGTGATATCGCTCGACACCGTAAGAACCAATGCCGAAGCACAACATACCGAGTATGACGAGGAACTGCACCGCGTGATAATACACGGTATACTGCACCTGTGCGGCATAGACGACAAGGGGCCCGGACAACGCGAAGTGATGGAGGCTGCAGAGAACAAGGCTCTGGAAATGCTCCACGTGAAACAATAACCACACACCCATGGGTAAGAAAATATTCTATTTCTTCTTTATCACCCTGATCATCTACGGTGCCTGCGTGGACGAAGAGGATACCGATGGCACAGCCAGACTGGGCAGCACGGAATGGAAGACGGAGGAGAAGGTATGGAGTGCTGACAATATGCCCATGATACACCTGAAAGACGCCCGACAGTACGTGAACGACCCCGACAGCCTGCTCACGCCCCAGATGCGCGACTCTACCAACCACTTCCTGTGGCTGCTGGACCATGAGTGCGGCATAGAGTCGGCATTCATAGTGGTGAGAAGGGTGAAGAATGGCGACACCTTCCGTATGGCACAGGATGTAGGCAACAAATACGGAGTGGGACAGAAAGAGACCAACCGTGGACTGATGGTGGTGATAAGCACCGACGACCACGATGCCTTTATCGCACCGGGCAAAGGACTGGAAGCAGACCTGACCGACTATGAATGCCACCAGATAATAGAGGGCTGCATCATAGCCAACATGAAAGTGAATGATACCGACCGTGCCGTGATGACTACGGCACAGAACATATACGAGAAATTTGCCACGGGCAAGATGAGTGTGGCAAACATACCCTCGCAGTCCATGAGCAGCGATGATACCAAAGACGATGAATTTGGCTGGGAGGATGTGATAGCCTTGGCAATAGTAATACTCTTCATCATATACGGAGCAACACACGGTGGAGGAGGGGGCTACACGGGAGGCTATTCCGGCGGTGGCAGTTTCGGCGGCGGCGGTGGCAGTTTCGGCGGCGGCGGTGGCAGTTTCGGCGGCGGCAGTTTCGGCGGCGGCGGCGCACGTGGTTCATGGTGACACGACATTAACTAAAACACAATAGAGATGAAAAACAAGAAGACTTTGATTATCGTAGGAGTGCTGATAGTACTTGCTATGCTGAGCGTGAGCAGTTACAATGGCATGGTAGACAAGCAGGAACTTGCCACAAAGGCTGCAGCCGATGTGCAGGCCACCTATCAGCGTCGTGCCGACCTGATACCCTCGCTGGTGGAAACAGTGAAAGGCTATGTGAAACATGAGGAGCAGACACTGAAAGAGGTGGTGGAAGCACGCAGCAAAGCCACACAGATGACATTTGACATATCTAATGCCACTCCCGAACAACTGAAGAAATACCAAGAGGCACAGGGTGAACTGAGTGCTGCCTTGGGACGACTGATTTCCATACAGGAGCAGTATCCAGACTTAAAGGCGAGCGAACAGTTCAAGGGTCTGCAGGTGCAACTCGAAGGCACTGAGAACCGCATAAACGAGGCAAGGCAAAAATTCAACGAGGCAGTGACCAACTACAACCAGGCGGTGCGCCGCTTCCCCGGCAATCTCATGGCGGGCATATTCGGTTTCGACAAGATGGAGAAATTTGAGGCTGATGCCTCTGCACAGAAAGCCCCCGAAGTGAAGTTCTGATGAACGATGCCACCAAGGCTTTCATACGCAGCCACCTGAGCGACGACGTGCACAGGCTAGCTCTGGAGGGTAGGCGCCATATCGATGTGGATATGGTGTTGGCCCTCAGACAAATAGAAGGGTGGCAACGCACACGCGAGAAACTACCATCGTGGGCTGCCAACGAAGATATACTCTATCCGCCTCAGTTGGCACTGGAGCAGTGCTCGTCCGACTTCACCGCTCGGTACAAGGCAGGTGTGGCAGAGAGGGCGATGGGTGGCGAGAGAGGCAGTCTGCTGGTTGACCTGACCGGCGGCATGGGTGTGGACCACGCTGCACTGGCACCACTCTTCGAGAGGACTATATACGTGGAGCGACAGGAAGGACTCTGCACACTGGCAAGACATAACCTCGCAGCACTGCAACTGCTCCATGCCGAAGTGGTGTGCCAAGAGAGTATACAACAGATGGCTATACTCATGGAGAAGGGAGTGAAACCCACGATGATATACGTGGACCCTGCACGCCGCTCGGACAAGGGACAGCGCACATACTCCATGGCAGACTGCATGCCCAACGTGCTGCCATATCTGAAAAAATGGTTGACCGCGAGCAGATGGGTGATGCTGAAACTATCGCCCATGCTCGACTGGCATGAAGCAGTGAGACAGGTACACGACGCTGCCGGACACTGTGTGAAGGAGGTGCATATAGTGGCTACGCATGGTGAGTGTAAGGAACTGCTTCTGCTGCTTGATGCCAGCAATGGCGGAGAGTATGTAGTGACCTGCGTAAACGACGAGCAAGAAGACATATTCATCGGCACACTGACAGAGCAGCAAATTCCCGATGTGGGGCTATCACCATTTCCCGATGCCATGGGACCGCTCCCCCACCCTTTATACCTGTACGAACCGCATGCCGCACTGATGAAAGGAGGTTTCTTCGCTGAACTGGCCTCGCGCTACAGCGTGACACCACTCTCTACCAACACACACCTGTACCTGAGCCACACACCGCAGCCCTGCTTCCCCGGCAGACAGTTCTTAGTGCTGATGGTCTTGCCTGTAAACCAAAGGGCATGGCAGCAGCACATGGCAGGAGTGAAACAGGCAAACATCACCACCCGCAATTTTCCCATGACAGTGGCACAACTGCGGAAGAAACTACGCCTGACAGACGGTGGAGAGCACTACGTATTTGCCGTGACCACAGCCCTGCACCAATACCGCCTCTTGGTTTGCAGGAAGAATGACTGCAAGTAAAATGTAGAGATATTTCTGCAACAACCGCATCCTTATTTTCCCTGCCTTGGCGTTAATCTTCCAAAATTGCTTTGTCATTTCAGCGAATATCAGTAACTTTGCATGCAGTATGAGGAAATACATTTCATTCGACTGGGCACTGAAACGCCTGTTGCGCAATAAAGCCAACTATGTGGTGCTGGAGGGATTCCTGACCGAACTGATCGGACAGGATATCAAGATAGAGCGTTTCCTGGAAAGCGAAGGCAATAAGGAAAACGCTCACGACAAGCACAATCAGGTAGATATAATGTGCGAAGACACGGACGGCAGAAAGATAATAGTAGAAGTGCAGTACGAACGGCAGTACGGCTACTTCTACCGTATGCTGTATGGCACATCGAAGACGGTGACAGAGTATATAGAGGCAGGTCAGGACTACGACAAGGTGCCCAAGGTGTACTCGATAAACATAGTGTATTTCGACCTGGGACAAGGCACCGACTATGTATACCACGGCAAACAGGTGTTTCGCGGCATACACGACGACGATGTGCTGAAACTGTCGGCAAGGCAGCGCGAACTATTTGGCGGCGATGAACCTTCCGACCTGATGCCAGAATACTACGTGCTGAAGGTGAACAACTTCAACGACGTGGCAAAAGACAGACTGGACGAGTGGGTCAGTTTCCTAAAGACAGGCTACATACCAGAGCACCCGAAAGCCAAAGGGTTAGCAGAGGCACGTGAGAAATTGCGTGTGGACAGTCTGCCCGATGATGAGCGCCGTGCATACATAAAAGAACTGGAGAGGCAGATGGTGGAAAACGATGTGATGAAAAGCAAATACATCGACGGCAAAAATGAGGGGATAAAAGAGGGTATAGAGCAAGGCATAGCACAAGGCATAGCGCAAGGCGAGCACAATAAATCTATTTCAATCGCCCGCATAATGAAAGGCAAGAACTATCTCTTTTCAGACATAGCGGAAATGACCGGACTGTCCGAGGATGAGATATCGGCACTATAGCCACTAAGATACAGCACTCAACACATTCATTTTATGGCAGTAGAAATAAGGAAAGTTGAAACGAAGAAGGACCTGAGGAAATTCATCGAACTGCATTATGCCCTGTACAAGGGCAATAAGTATGATGCGCCCAACCTATACAGCGATGAAAAGCGCACGCTCTCGCCCAAGAAGAACTCCGCATTCAAGTTCTGCGAGGCAGAATACTACCTGGCATACAAAGACGGTAAACTCATGGGCAGGGTGGCAGCCATCATCAATCACCGTGCCAACGAACGCTGGAACCACAAGAGGGTGAGGTTCGGATGGATAGACTTCTACGATGACCTGGAAGTGTCGAAGGCGCTTATTGAGGCAGTGAAGGAATACGGCAGGAAGAAAGGTATGGACGAGATTGTGGGACCATTGGGCTTTACCGACATGGATCCTGAAGGCATGCTCACCAGCGGTTTTGAGGAACTGGGTACCATGGCTACATCGTACAACTATCCCTACTATCCTAAGCACATGGAACAGATGGATGGGTTTGAGAAGGACAACGACTATGTGGAATACAAACTATTTGTGCCCGCAGAGGTGCCTGACAAATTTGCCAAGATAGCCGATATGATACAGAGGCGCTATGGCCTGAGGGTGAAGAAGCTGACCAAGAAAGACGTGTTTGAAGGCGGCTACGGCGTGAAACTCTTCCACGTGCTCAACGAGGCAATGAAAGACCTCTATGAATACTCCGAACTGAGTGACGAGCAGATAGACGAATATGTGAGGATGTACATGCCTGCACTGGACCTGGACATGGTGACACTCATAGAGGATGCCAATGCCGACAACAAGGTGGTGGGTGCCGGTGTGTGCGTGCCATCGCTCACCCGTGCCCTTCAGAAATGCTACAAGGGCAGACTGTGGCCCTTCGGCTGGTGGCACCTGCTCAAGGTGATAAAATTCCACAAGACCGACATAGTGGACCTGCTGCTGGTAGGTGTGCTGCCCGAATACCGTCCAAAGGGCGCCAACTCGCTACTTTTCAGCGACCTGATACCCCGTTTCCATGCCATGGGCATAAAATGGGGCGAGACGCACGTAGAGATGGAGACCAACGGCAAGGTGCAAAGCCAATGGCAACACCTGGACCACGAACTGCACAAACGCCGCCGTTGCTACAAATGTAAACTCTGACAAACCACACTCTACCATGGCAGACAACATACAGACACCACAGGCACCGGAATACATAGACGATAACATACGCCACCTGAGCGATATGGAGCACGTGCGCACCCGTCCAGGCATGTACATTGGCAGACTGGGCGACGGTTCGCTGCCCGAGGACGGCATCTACGTGCTGCTGAAGGAGGTGATAGACAACTCCATAGACGAATTTAAGATGAATGCCGGCAAGCGCATAGAGATAGACGTGGAGGACCACCTGCGTATCACCGTACGCGACTATGGGCGCGGCATACCCCAGGGCAAACTCATTGAGGCTGTGAACGTGCTCAATACCGGCGGTAAATATGACTCTAAGGCCTTCAAGAAGAGTGTGGGACTGAATGGTGTGGGCGTGAAGGCCGTAAACGCACTTAGCAGCCATTTCAAAGTGGCATCGTACCGCGACGGCAAGGTACGCACCGCAACCTTCGAATGTGGCAAACTGCAGACAGACACCACCGAGGACAGCAACGACGAGACTGGCACATACATATACTTCGAGCCCGATAATACGCTGTTCAAAAACTACCAGTTTCACGATGATATCGTGGAGACCATGCTGCGCAACTACACGTATCTGAACACCGGTCTGACGATAATGTACAACGGTAGGCGCATACTGAGCCGCAACGGACTGGAAGACCTGCTTAACGACAGTATGACCGTGGAGGGTATCTACCCTATCATACACATGAAAGGCGAGGATATAGAGATAGCCTTCACACACACCAACCAATACGGCGAGGAATACCACTCGTTCGTAAACGGACAACACACCACACAGGGCGGTACACACCAGAGCGCTTTCAAGGAGCATATAGCCAAGACAATAAAGGAATTCTCGGGCAAGAACTTCGAATATGGTGACATACGCAACGGACTGGTGGCTGCCATAGCGGTGAACATAGAGGAACCAATGTTTGAGAGCCAGACAAAGATAAAACTCGGTTCGCTGACGATGAGTCCGGATGGTGTGAGTGTGAATAAATACATCGGCGACTTCATAAAGCAGGAGGTGGACAACTACCTGCACAAACACAGCGATGTGGCGGAGGTGATGCTGCAGAAGATATCGGAGAGCGAGAAGGAACGCAAGGCGATGGCTGGCGTAACCAAACTGGCTCGTGAGAGGGCAAAGAAAGCCAACCTGCACAACAGGAAACTGCGCGACTGCCGCATACACTTCTCCGATGCCAAGAACGACCGTAAGGAGGAGAGCAGCATCTTCATCACCGAGGGCGACTCTGCCAGCGGAAGTATCACCAAGAGTAGGGACGTGAACACACAGGCTGTATTCTCGCTCAAGGGAAAGCCGCTCAACAGTTACGGACTGACGAAGAAGGTGGTATATGAGAACGAGGAGTTCAACCTGCTGCAGGCTGCCCTCGACATAGAGGACGGGCTGGACACACTGCGCTACAACAAGGTGATAGTGGCAACGGATGCCGATGTGGACGGTATGCACATCCGCCTGCTCATCATCACGTTCTTCCTGCAGTTCTTCCCCGACTTGATAAAGAAGGGGCATGTGTATGTGCTGCAGACACCCCTCTTCCGCGTGCGCAACAAACGTAACAAGGTGCGCAACAAGAAGATTGTGCAGGAGATAGACGAGAAGCGGGCAAAAGGTGAACGCCGGTCTGACTACGTGACCATATTCTGCTACAGCGACGAGGAGAGGTTGAAGGCTATAGAAAACCTGGGACCCGACCCCGAGATAACACGCTTTAAAGGCCTGGGCGAGATATCGCCCGATGAGTTTGCACATTTCATCGGTCCTGACATGCGACTGGAACAAGTGACACTGCACAAAAACGACCAGGTACAGAAACTTTTGGAATACTATATGGGCAAGAACACCATGGAACGTCAGAATTTCATCATCGACAACCTGGTGATAGAAGAGGATCTGCCCGAAGAAGAAGAATAGAAGAGATGAGATACTATCTGTCGATACTGACACTGCTGCTACCACTGACCCTCTGTGCACAGATGCAACTGGATGCCAGCAGTCCCAAAGCAAAGTTGCACATGGCAGAGGCTGCCATAAGCAACCTCTACGTGGAGAAGGTGGACGAGGGCAAACTGGTGGAGGATGCCATACGCGGCATGCTCAAGGAACTGGACCCCCACTCCACCTACAGCACTCCGAAGGAGGTGCGCGCGCTGACCGAACCCCTGCAAGGTGAGTTTGAAGGCATCGGTGTGCAGTTTAACATGATAGAAGACACGCTGATGGTGATACAGACCATCACCAACGGTCCGTCGGAGAAGGTGGGTATCATGGCTGGCGACCGCATAGTGGCAGCCAACGACACTGCCATAGCCGGCGTGAAGATGGACCGCGAGGAAGTGATGAAACGTCTGCGCGGTCCCAAGGGCTCTAAGGTGAAACTCACGGTGGTACGCCGTTCGGCAGGCAAGCCCCTGACCTTCATGGTGACACGCGACAAGATACCTGTACACACCGTCCACGCGGCATATATGATACGTCCGGGCATCGGCTACGTGAAAGTGGACAACTTCGGAGCCAATACCTTTACGGAGTTTATGAAAGCCGTAGAGGAGATGTGGTATCAGGGCATGAACAAACTGATAATAGACCTGCAGGACAACGGCGGCGGCTATCTGCAAGTGGCTGCAATGATGGCAAACGAGATGCTGGAAAGGGGCGACCTGATAGTATATACCGAGGGTAGGAAATCGAAGAGACAGGACTACTATGCCGATGGCTCCGGCAAACTGAAAGACATAGAGGTGTGCATCCTCGTCAACGAACTCTCCGCCTCTGCCTCGGAGATATTGGCTGGCGCCATACAGGACCAGGACCGCGGCGTGGTGGTGGGCAGACGCTCGTTTGGCAAGGGGCTGGTGCAGCGACCTTTGGAATTCAGTGACGGTTCGATGATTCGTCTCACCATAGCCCACTACTTCACCCCCTCAGGCCGTTGCATTCAGAAGCCGTACAAGAAGGGTGACCTGAAGGAATATGAGATGGACTTTGAAAACCGCCTGAAACACGGTGAGTTGACTAATGTAGACAGTATACACTTCTCTGACTCGCTGCGCTACAGCACACTGAAGAAACAACGCACCATATACGGCGGTGGCGGCATCATGCCCGATGAGTTCGTGCCCCTGGACACAATGAAATTCACCCACTTTCACCGCAAACTGGCAGCCAAGAATATCATCATAACCACCACTCTGACATACGTAGACAAGAACAGGAAGCGTCTGAAGCGTGATTTTCCTTCGTTTGAGCGCTTCAATGCCGGCTTTGAGATACCTGTAGGCATGGAGGAAGATATACGCTCTGAGGCCAAAAAACAGGGGTTAGAGGCCGAGGAAGAGGAGTGGCAACGCACCTTGCAGCACCTGCGCCCACAATTGAAGGCTCTCATAGCCCGTGACCTGTGGGATATGAGCGAATACTACCAGGTGATGAACGAATACAGCGATATAGTGATGAGGGCGGTTGAGATAATGAATAAGCCTCAACAATAAATGGCGGAACCTGTTTCGCCATGACAACAATAAAAATCCCCCGTCAGTGTTTCACGTGACACTGACGGGGGATTAAAGTTGTATGCTGTCGTGGAGAGTATCAGTCGGCGAGTTTTGCCTTGATAAACTCACGGTTCAGACGTGCAATATTGGCGATAGACTCATTCTTGGGGCATACAGCCTCGCAAGCGCGGGTGTTGGTGCAGTTGCCAAAGCCCAGTTCCTCCATTCTCATCACCATAGCCTTAGCACGCTTGGCAGCCTCGGGGCGTCCCTGCGGCAGCAATGCCAACTGGCTTACCTTGCTGCTCACGAAGAGCATTGCAGAACCGTTCTTGCAGGCAGCCACACAAGCACCGCAACCGATGCAGGACGCACAGTCCATAGCCTCATCGGCATCCTGTTTGGGTATGAGTATGGCATTGGCGTCCTGAGCCTGACCTGTACGTATGGTGGTATATCCACCGGCCTGTATAATCTTGTCGAATGCGCCACGGTCCACCATGCAGTCCTTGATAACGGGGAAGCCGGCAGAGCGCCAGGGTTCCACTGTGATTACGTCGCCATCGTTGAAGCGACGCATATAGAGTTGGCATGTAGTAGCGCCACGCTCTGTCTTGCCGTGCGGTGTACCGTTGATATAGAGCGAGCACATGCCACAGATACCCTCGCGGCAATCATGGTCAAACACGAACGGCTCCTTACCCTCGTTGATGAGTTCCTCATTGAGAATGTCGAGCATCTCGAGGAAAGAGGTATCATCGGGTATATCCTTCATCTCATGTGTGTCGAAGTGTCCCTTCTCACGCGGACCATTCTGACGCCAAAATTTTATTGTAAATGATATGTTCTTAGCCATTGTTTTTAGTTTTTATAGTTACGTGTCTGTACCTTGATAGCCTCGTATTCCAGAGGTTCCTTGATCAGTTCGGGAGCCTTCTCGTCGCTGCCCTGATATTCCCAGCAGCCCACATAGAAGAAGTTCTCATCGTCGCGTTTTGCCTCACCCTCTTCGGTCTGATACTCCTCGCGGAAGTGTCCACCGCAACTCTCATTGCGTGAGAGAGCATCGTATGCCACGAGTTGTCCCATAGTGATGAAGTCTCTGAGGTGTATAGCCTTGTCGAGTTCGATATTGAGTCCTTCCTTGGAGCCAGGTATGAAGAGGTTGGTGTCAAACTCCTTGCGCAGTTTCTTCATCTTGTCCAGACCCACTTTCAGTCCTTCAGCGGTACGTCCCATACCTACATATTCCCACATGATGTGTCCCAGTTCCTTGTGTATGCTGTCTACAGAGCGCTTACCCTTGATATTCATCAGTCGGTCTATCTCAGCATCTACAGCCTTCTCAGCCTCGTCAAACTCGGGCAGGTCGGTGGATATGCGTGGCCATACTGCCTGGTCGGCCAGGTAGTTCTGTATGGTGTAAGGCAGTACGAAGTAACCGTCTGCCAGTCCCTGCATCAGTGCAGAGGCACCCAGGCGGTTGGCACCGTGGTCAGAGAAATTACACTCACCGATAGCGAAGAGTCCGGGAATAGAGGTCTGCAACTCATAGTCTACCCAGATACCGCCCATAGTATAGTGTATGGCGGGATAGATCATCATAGGCTTGTAATAGGTGACGCCGTTGATCTCGTTTGCCACGTCACCGGGGAACACGTCTGTTATCTCCTCATACATCTCGAAGAGGTTGCCATAGCGCTGCATAATCTGGTCGATACCGAGGCGGTTGATAGACTCGCTGAAATCGAGGAACACAGCCAGACCGGTATTATTGACGCCATAGCCCTTGTCGCAACGTTCCTTGGCGGCACGTGATGCCACGTCGCGGGGCACTAGGTTGCCGAATGCAGGATAGCGGCGCTCCAGGTAGTAGTCTCGGTCTTCCTCAGGTATTTCCCATCCCTGTTTTGTGCCAGCCTGCAGGGCTTTGGCATCTTCCAGTTTCTTGGGCACCCAGATACGTCCGTCGTTACGCAGCGACTCTGACATCAGTGTGAGTTTCGACTGTTTGTCGCCGTGTACAGGAATACATGTGGGGTGTATCTGCACGTAAGAGGGGTTTGCGAAATATGCGCCCTTACGGTAGCACTGAACAGCGGCTGTACAGTTACAACCCATGGCATTGGTAGAGAGGAAGTAGGTGTTTCCGTATCCACCGGTGGCTATGACCACAGCATTGGCACTGAAGCGTTCCAATTTGCCAGTGACAAGATTCTTGGCGATGATACCGCGTGCGCGACCGTCTACTATCACTACGTCTTCCATCTCGTAGCGCGTGTAGAGTTTCACCTTGCCAGCCTCAACTTGGCAACTGAGTGAACTGTATGCGCCGAGCAGCAGTTGCTGACCTGTCTGTCCCTTGGCATAGAAGGTACGGCTCACCTGAGCGCCACCAAAAGAACGGTTGGCGAGCATGCCTCCATATTCGCGTGCGAAGGGTACACCCTGAGCCACGCACTGGTCGATGATATTGTTTGACACCTCTGCCAGGCGATACACGTTAGCCTCGCGAGCACGGTAGTCACCACCTTTCACAGTGTCGTAGAAGAGTCTGTAGATAGAGTCGCCGTCATTCTGATAGCACTTGGCAGCATTGATACCGCCCTGTGCTGCTATGGAGTGAGCACGGCGTGGAGAGTCCTGTATACAGAAGTTGAACACGTTGAATCCCATCTCACCCAGTGAGGCAGCGGCTGAAGCGCCAGCCAGTCCGGTACCCACCACGATGACATCGAGTTTCAGTTTATTCTTAGGGTTCACCAGTCGCTGGTGCGCTTTATAGTTAGACCACTTCTCGGCTACGGGACCCTCAGGTATTCTGGAATTGATTTTCTTTGTCATTTTTGTAATGTTTAAAGGTCAGTTTAAGCTGCACCGCAAGCAGAGCCGCAGCAGGCAGGAAGCACGTCAGCGGGTGCGCTGCAGAGGCTGGGAGCCAGATGGAATGCGAAGGCGAGCACGACTACGAGGAAAGCAAGCATAAGCAGGGTGCTGTACACCAAGCCTATCGTGCGCCAGCGGTTGAACCAGATTTTGCCATTCCAGCCCAGGGTGTGCATGGCACTCCAGAAGCCGTGAGAGAGATGGAACCAGATAGCTGCCAGCCAGATGATGTAGAGCACCACGTAAACCGGGCAGCTGAAGGTCTGCACGATGTATCCGAAACCGTTGGCGGGATTTCCGAGCGGGTCGGCGATGCCAAGGAGTTCACAGAACATCATGTTGTACCAGAAATTGAACAAGTGGAGCAGCAGACCGAGCAGGATGATGAGTCCGAGCACCAGCATGTTTTGCGATGCCCACTCCACTTTCTCGGGTTTCTGCGTCACGGCATAACGCTCCTCACCACGGGCACGACGGTTTTGTGCCGTGAGAATGAAGGCGTACACGATATGGATCACTGCGAGGGCTGCCAGTCCGAGTGTTGCCACTACGGCATACCAGTTGGCACCCAGCAATTCACAGATCGTGTTGTATGCCTTGGCGGAGAAGAGCGCCACGACATTCATGCAGGCATGAAATGTCAGGAAGAGGATAAGCGATACGCCAGTGACCGACATTACCACTTTTCTTCCGATAGATGAATTAACTAACCACATAAATGTTTAGATTTAATGATTTGATATTGATTGAATAATTGATTTCAAAAATCGTGTATCGTGTGTTTCCCTACGATTGGCGTGCCGTCATTACCCCCTTTTAGGTATCGGCAATACCCCATTCGAGTGCAAAAATACTATCATTTTATGACAATTCAAAGTTTTTTAAAAAAAATATTAAATGTGAGTACTTAAAAAAAGTGCAAAAGAATGCATTTATTTCAAGTACTCACATTCAGCGCAGTCTCGGTGGCAGGAGAGTGTTACCTCAGAGCCAGGTTGTAGTTGTCGTAATCGGTACGTCCTGTAATCTCCTCTTTCACTGATATTCCTGGTGGGAATGTCACCTCCTCGCCCTGTGCTATGCCTTTTGTTTCTAGCACCACCAGCCCCTCGAGTGCATCATGGAAAGCGTCTATCTGAAAGTACTGCCCTTTCCACACCAGGGAGTGTCGTGTCTTGCGTATGGTTTTACGGTAAGGGTCGGCCTGTTTGAGTAGCGACTCATACAGACTGTTGCTCACCTGGCGGTCGGTGATGAGTTCTTCCTGTGGAGAAATCTTTTTCTTGGTGGTATGCACATTGACGAAGTTGGCACCCCAGGTGCGTCGGCGCAGTCGCACCTCGCATCCTGGTTCTGCCACCAGGTATGTCTGTGTGATATCGCTGGTGATGGCATCGGGCAGCGATCGGTCGATGCTGACTATAAACTTCCGTTCGTCCTTGATGGGTTGAGGCAGTGCCAGCACGTTGGATATCTCTCTTATCACGCGCCGCAACTTATTCTCGAAGTTCTCATGGTTGTTGATCACCCTGAGGTGTGGATGTCCGGTCCATGCCTCTATCACTTTCTTGTCGAGCATACGGGCTATCTTCAGTCCCTGTTCGTCGGCAGCCTCGTTTCGGCTGGCATTGTTGCTGGTGGTATAGAACTGTTCGGCACCATCGGCAGCACTCACCAGATGCAGCACGGCATCGTATCGTGTGTCGCGCAACTGTGTGGTAGTCGTGCCTACCTCCTGCGTGATGCGCTCCCACATCTGTGGGGTGACGTATGCTGATATGTCCATGGCTCCTCTGTCGCAGACAATGATGGCTGGTTTGCCGTATGCCTTCGCCATGCGCATGAACTTATCCTCGAGAGCGAGTTGCAGTTCAAGTGTGGCTTTTTCGCCTTCGAGGAAGAAGTTCTGGTTTTTCGTCAGGTAGTCCATACCTGCCTGTGTGAACATGGTGGGCACCTCGGGAATGGTAAACACCTTGTACCCCATACTGGAGAAATGCTCAATCACCCTAACCAGTGCGGTAGTCTTTCCCGCACAGGGTCCGCCAGTCAGCACTATTCGTTTTATATCGTCGGTCATAGTTAAAAGGTTTACTGTGAGGGTTCAAAATTATGCAAAATATATGAACGTGCCAAACTATTTTGAAAATCTTTTGTACTTTTGCAAACATAAAGACAAGAGTAGGTAAAAACACGATAATCAGATGACAGAGAAATATGATGTGATAGTGATAGGTGCCGGTCATGCCGGTTGCGAGGCAGCCACTGCATCTGCCCGTATGGGAGCGCGTACGCTGCTCGTCACTATGGACATGAACAAGATAGCCCAGATGAGTTGCAACCCTGCCGTGGGTGGCATAGCCAAGGGTCAGATAGTGCGCGAGATTGATGCGCTTGGTGGTCAGATGGCTTTGGTGACCGATGCCACCGCCATACAGTTTCGTATGCTCAACCGCTCGAAGGGACCTGCCGTATGGAGTCCGCGTTCACAGTGCGACCGTGCCAAATTCATCTGGAAATGGCGTGAGGTGTTAGACCACACCCCACTGCTCGATGTGTATCAGGACCAGGCAGAGCAACTGCTGGTAGAGAACGGTGAGGCTGTGGGTGTGCGCACGCTGTGGGGTGCCGAACTCAGGGCCAAGAGTGTAGTGATAACCGCCGGCACCTTCCTCAGAGGACTCATGCACGTGGGCAGCCGTCAGGTGGAAGGAGGCAGGATAGCCGAACCTGCGGTACACCACCTCACCGAGAGCATCACCCGGCACGGCATACGCAGCGGCAGGATGAAAACGGGCACGCCGGTACGCATCGACCGCCGCAGCGTACATTTCGAGGAGATGGAGCGGCAGGACGGAGAGACCGACTTCCACCAGTTCAGTTTCTTCGGTCCGCACCGTCCGTTAGAGCAACGGCCCTGCTGGATATGCTACACCAATGCCGAGGTGCACGAGCGCCTGATGAGAGACATCAGTCAGTCGCCGCTGTACAACGGACAGATACACAGCATCGGACCACGCTACTGCCCTTCGATAGAAACCAAGTTGGTCACCTTTCCCGACCGCGAGCAGCACCTTCTCTTTCTGGAACCGGAGGGTGAGGACACCAACGAGATGTACCTGAACGGCTACTCATCCAGCATGCCGGCAGAGACACAGATAGAAGCCCTGCGTAATATTCCCGGCCTGCGCGACGTGAGAGTGTACCGCCCTGGCTACGCTATAGAGTACGACTATTTCGACCCCACCCAACTGCACCACACCCTGGAGTCGAGAGTCATCCCCGGTCTCTTCCTTGCAGGTCAGGTAAACGGCACTACGGGATACGAGGAGGCAGGCGGCCAGGGACTGGTAGCAGGCATAAATGCCGCTCTGCACTGCGCCGGAACAGACACCTTCACCATGCGCCGCGACGAGAGTTACATAGGCGTACTCATCGACGACCTTGTGACCAAGGGTGTAGACGAACCGTACAGGATGTTTACCAGCAGAGCAGAATACAGGGTACTCCTCCGTCAGGATGATGCCGACGAACGCCTGACAGAACGGGCATACACCCTGGGCCTTGCCACCCGCGAGCGTTACGACTGGTGGATGGAGAAGAAGGCTGCCCTAAAGAAAGTGACCGACTACTGCAAAGAGACCCACGTGAAGCCAGCCCAGGTGAATGCTCTACTGGAAAGGATGGGCACCACGCCCATAAAAGGCGGCAGCCTGCTGATGGACATTCTGAGCAGACCTCAGGTGACACTGCAACAGATGGCAGAGATACTTCCCGAACTGCAAGCCATCCTCCATGAACCAGTCAACCGCCGTGAAGAGATAGCGGAGGGAGCGGAGATTAGGATAAAATACAAGGGCTACATAGACCGTGAGCGTATTATGGCGGAAAAGATGCAGAGACTGGAGAGTATCGCCATAAGGGGACATTTCGACTACGGTAACCTGCAGGCCATATCCATCGAAGCCAGACAGAAACTCGCCCGTATCAATCCCGCCACACTTGGTCAGGCAAGTAGGATACCGGGTGTTTCGCCCAGCGACATAAATGCCATGCTCGTATTGATGGGCAGGTAAAAGTTTTTAACAAAGCAAACGAATTGTTTCACGTGAAACATTCTAAAATAATATAACAGCAATGAACAATAAAGTATTATTAGACAACCTCAGGTGCATCCCCGACTTCCCCCAGAAAGGTATCAATTTCCGCGACGTAACCACACTTTTCAAAAATGCAGAATGCCTGCAGATAATGGAGGACGAACTGTATGAACTGTACAAAGACAAAGGTATAACCAAGATAGTAGGCATAGAGAGCAGGGGCTTCGTTATGGCTTCAGCACTTGCCATCAAACTCGGGGCAGGTGTGGTACTGTGTCGCAAACCAGGGAAACTGCCGGCAGCCACAGTGCAGGAAAGTTACTCAAAAGAATATGGCACCGACACCATCGAGATACATCAGGACGCCATAAGCGAAGGCGACGTGATACTTCTGCACGATGACCTTCTGGCAACGGGCGGAACCATGGCAGCAGCCTGCAACCTCGTGAAGAAATTCAAGCCAAAGAAGATATATATGAACTTCATCATAGAACTGGTAAACGAAGGTTTGGACGGCAGAGCAGCGTTCGACAAAGACATAGAAATCACATCCCTCATCCAGATATAGAAGCGTATTGTTTCACGTGAAACATCATTAACCGCCATGGCAAAAAACAGGGACAACGAGGAGAGAACAAACCGGCTGAAAGGCATAGTAAACAACATGCCCGAACTGCCAGGCAGTTACCAGTTCTGGGACAAGGACGGAGTGATAATATACGTAGGCAAGGCAAAAAGCCTGAAAAGAAGAGTGTCATCATACTTGCACAAGGAAGTGGACAGATACAAAACCAAGGTGTTGGTAAGCAAGATCGAAAACATAACCTACACCGTGGTGAAAACAGAAACAGACGCCCTGCTACTGGAAAACTCACTCATCAAGAAATACAACCCCAGATACAACGTACTGCTGAAAGACGGTAAAACATACCCCAGCATCTGCATCACCAACGAGCCCTACCCCAGGATATTCAAGACGAGACAAATAAACCGCAAATACGGACAATACTTCGGTCCCTACTCTCACCAAGGTTCCATGAATGCCGTATTGGAAATGATACACCAGACATTCAGGCTAAGAACCTGCAGACTGCCACTGACCGAAGAAAAAGTGAGACAAGGCAAGTTTAAACCCTGCCTGGAATACCACATACACAACTGCTGCGGACCCTGCATAGGAAAACTGTCATTCGAAGAATACAACGAATATATCAGGCAAGCAAAGGAAATACTCAAAGGCAATACGCGCGAACTGTCCAAAACACTGTTCGAAGAAATGCAGCAGCAGGCAGAAAAAATGGAGTATGAAAAGGCTGAAGAGACTAAACAGCGCTACATACAAGTGAACAACTACTGCGCCAAAAGCGAAGTGGTGAGTCATACGGTAAACAACGTTGACGTGTTCAGCGTGGTCAACGACGACCAAGCACAATTGGCATTCATAAACTATATGCATGTGACCAACGGTAATATCAACCAGGCCTTCACCTTTGAATACAAAAAGAAACTGGATGAGAACGATGAGGAACTTCTCTCACTCGCCATACCCGAGATAAGAGAACGGTTCCACAGCGAGGCAAAAGAGATAGTGGTGCCAAAAGAGATGGAATGGGATATACCTGGCGCGGAATGGACCGTACCACAAAAGGGCGACAAACACCACCTGCTGCAACTATCCCTGCTCAACGGCAAACAGTATAAACTCGACAGACTGAAACGCAGCGAGAAACTCAATCCCGAACAGAAACAGACACGACTGATGAAGGAATTGCAACAGGCTTTGGGTATGGAAAAGATGCCATACCACATCGAATGTTTCGACAATTCGAACATCAGCGGCACGGACGCCGTGGCAGGATGCGTGGTGTTCAAAGGACTGAAACCAGCCCGGAAAGAATACCGCAAATACAACATCAAAACAGTGGTTGGACCCGACGACTATGCCTCTATGCAGGAAGTGGTGCGAAGGAGATATAGCAGGATGATAGACGAAGGCTCTCCCCTACCCGACCTGATAATCACCGATGGCGGAAAGGGGCAGATGGAAGTAGTGAGACAGGTGGTGGAAGATGAGCTCAACCTGAACATCCCCATAGCAGGACTTGCCAAGGACGGTCACCACCGCACCAACGAACTGCTGTTTGGCTTTCCACCTGTGGTGGTAGGCGTGAAAACCAAGAGCGAACTCTTTCACACACTCACAGGAATACAGGATGAGGTACATAGATACGCCATAACATTCCACCGCGACAAGAGAAGCAAACATGCCCTGCACTCGGCACTCGATGAAATAGAGGGCGTGGGCAAGAAAAGCGCAGAAGCATTGCTACATAAATTCAAAAGCGTGAAACGCATTCGCGAAGCCACACTGGAACAACTGACAGAGGTGATAGGTCAGCATCGTGCCGGTCTGATTTATGCACAACTACACAAAGAACAAGAACAATAATTTAGTACAATTCAAGCATGAGAGCACTTATACAAAGAGTGAGCCGGGCATCGGTGAGTATCGAAGGTGAGATACACGGTGAAATAGGCAACGGACTGACAATACTCCTTGGCGTATGCGAAGAGGACAATGGCGATGACGTGGATTGGCTGGTAAGAAAGATTGCAGCACTACGCATCTTTGACGACGAACAAGGGGTAATGAACCGCTCCATCATCGATACAGAGGGCGAGGCACTTGTGGTGAGTCAGTTCACACTATATGCATCATACAAGAAAGGCAACAGACCGTCGTGGTTTCGGGCAGCACGACATGAGATATCTGTGCCCCTTTACGAGCAGTTCTGCAATGCCCTGTCTGCCGCACTCGGCAAGGAAGTGAAGACAGGTGTCTTCGGCGCCAACATGCAGGTGGAACTCATCAACGACGGTCCTGTAACGATAATGATAGACACAAAAAACAGAGAATAATGCAGTCGATAACGATACATAGAGCCCAACATATGGTGGATGAGTGGATACACACATACGGTGTGCGCTACTTCTCAGAACTCACAAACATGGCATGCCTGACGGAGGAGGTAGGAGAACTGGCACGGGTCATCGCCCGCAGGTATGGCGACCAGAGTTTCAAGGCTGGCGACAAGGACAATATCGGTGAAGAAATGGCAGATATACTATGGGTATTGATATGCCTGGCAAACCAGACCGGTGTAGACCTGAACGAAGAACTGCTGAAAAGCATAGAAAAGAAGACGAAAAGAGACAGCAACAGACATATAGAAAACCCGAAACTGAAAGCATAAACCAAACTAAAATATTCGAATACATTATGGCAGAACATCATCATGAAGAGCATCATCATGCTCCGCTACGTAGCAAGTACGAAGAGGCACTGAGCAAATACCACACTGCCTTGGACGACAAGAAAGTGCAAGAGGAAGTGAAGCGCATCATCACCGAATGTGTACATGAGAACGACACACCGGAAGTGAAGAAATTCCTGATGGGCAGCATCGAACTGACCACACTGAAGACCACCGATTCGGAGGAAAGCGTATTGGCATTTACCGAAAAGGTGAACCAGTTTGAAGATGCCTACCCCACCCTACCCCATGTGGCTACCATCTGCGTGTACCCCTGTTACGCGAAGATAGTGAGTGAAACACTGGAGGTGGAAGGTGTGGAAGTGGCATGCGTATCGGGCAGTTTTCCTTCCTCCCAGGCACTCTTGGAGGTAAAGGTGGCAGAGACGGCACTGGCCATTGGCGATGGCGCCACAGAGATAGACATAGTAATGCCTGTAGGGAAATTCCTAAGTGGCGACTATGAAGGAGTAAGCGATGAGATAGGTGAATTGAAATCTGTTTGCGGTGAACACGCAATGAAGGTGATACTGGAAACAGGATGCCTGAAAACTGCAGAAAACATCAAGAAAGCATCCCTGCTTGCTATGTACAGCGGTGCCGACTACATCAAGACCTCTACGGGAAAACTCACTCCCGCTGCCACACCCGAGGCTGCATACGTGATGTGCCAGGCCATAAAGGAATACTACGACGAGACGGGCATACAGATAGGTTTTAAACCCGCCGGAGGACTGAACAGCGTGACCGATGCACTCATTTACTATACCATTGTGAAGGAGGTACTTGGAGAAAAATGGCTCACCAATGAATGGTTCAGATTGGGAACCAGCAGACTTGCCAACTTGCTCCTGAGCGAAGTGACGGGCACAGAAACAAAATTCTTCTAAAACAATATAGGGGAGCGTTTCACCGCTCCCCTATCCTATTATATTCGTCATCACCAATTACGCTGGCTGACGAAGGATAAATACTCATGAAGTGCCGCCGCCACCTCATCCCTTCTGATGTGACTATCGATATATTGTGCTGCGGAACTGTTCAATTTATCCATCACGCTTTTCGCGTATTCTATACCACCTTCCTTCTTTGAGAAATCCACCAGAGAGGCTATTTCCTTGGCGCTGGCAGCCCGTTTTTTCACCTTGTAGGCAACTGCAAGCATCTCCGCATTATCAGCCCGAGAGAGGGCAAAGATAGCAGGAAGGGTAAGTTTGCCCTCTATCATATCATTGCCTGTTGGTTTTCCTATATCCTTTGAGTCAAAATAATCGAAAATATCATCTTTTATCTGAAAGATCATACCTATCTGGTCGCCGAAGAGAGAGGCTGACTGTACCTCGTCTTCATCACAACCTGCTGAAATACATCCTATGGCAGCACAGGTCGAGAAGAGTGAGGCGGTCTTCATGCGTATCACGTCGTAATATACCGACTCAGAAATGTCTGAATTCATGATATTATTGAGTTGCAGTATCTCACCACGCGAGAGAGTTCTGCCCAATTGCGCCAGACTCTCTATAATACGTGTGTTATGTGTTTTTGATACGTAGAGAAGAGCTGTAGACAGTATATAGTCGCCTACGAGAACTGCTACTTTATTATTGTACGAAGCATTTACAGAGGGTTGTCCTCTGCGCTCTTCACTTTCATCCACCACATCATCATGGACGAGCGATGCGGTATGAAGGAGTTCCAGACCTATGGCAGCATCTATAGTCACATCTGTTATTGATGAGAAATTCTTGGCAAGGAGCATTGTCAGAATGGGTCGCATCCGTTTACCACCGCGCATGCGGATATGCTGCAACACATCACCCAGCATTTCATCAGTGTGTGTGAGCGAAGCGTTGAACCTTTCGATAAAGCAATTTAATTCTGTTTCTATAGGTACCTTTATGACAGTCAATTTATCCATGGCCGAAAAATTTTGCTACAAAATTACATTATTTTCGGGATAAATGGCAAAATATTCGTAATTTTACGCGATTTTTAACCGATAACCCACATTGCCTGTAATATGAAAAAAATGTTTCTCATCGATGCCTATGCGCTCGTTTACCGTTCGTACTATGCCTTCATGCGCTCTCCCAGGATCAACTCAAAGGGGTTGAACACCTCTGCTATATTGGGTTTCTGCAACACCCTGCATGAGGTAATAGACAAGGAAAAACCAGAATGGATAGGTGTGGCTTTCGACCCTCACGGACCAACCTTCAGACATGAAATGTATGAACCATACAAGGCACAACGTGAGAAAACACCTGAGGATATCACAAAGGCAATACCTTATATCAAGGATATACTGCAAGCACTGAATATACCTACTTTCACCGTTGACGGTATGGAGGCAGACGATGTGATAGGCACATTGGCAAAAAAAGCATCGGAGAAGAAAGATACACAGGTATATATGCTGACACCCGACAAAGACTACGCTCAGCTAGTCTGCGAAAATGTGTATATGTACCGACCCAGACACGGTGGAGGGTATGAAATCTTAGGAACCGAAGAGGTAAAGGAAAAATATCATATAGACGACACCACGCAGGTGATAGACCTGCTGGCACTCATGGGCGACAGCGCGGACAATTTTCCCGGATGTCCTGGAGTAGGAGAGAAGACTGCAGTAAAACTCATAAGCGAGTTTCATGACGTGGAGAATCTGATAAAAAACGTGAGTACGCTAAAAGGAGCACTGAAGAAAAAAGTAGAGGAACATACAGATGATATTCTGATTTCAAAAAAACTCGCCACCATCAGGACTGATGTGGAAATAGACCTCAATCTGGATGAAATGAAAATTTCAGAGCCTCATGAAAAGAAACTCAGAAACATTTTCCAGGAACTGGAGTTTCGAACGATGGCAGACAAATTTCTCAGGTCTTCAGAAAAAAAAGCCAAAAAAGACGAAATCGAACTCGATTTGTTTGCAGAATTTACGGACGGGAGCCAGGAAAATTCAAAAAACGAAAGTTTTGAGAGCCTTAAAACACTCCCTCACAATTATCATCTAATTGAAAAAGAGGAAGATAAGAAAAAACTATGTGATTTTTTATTGACAAACAAAATTGTCAGTTTAGATACAGAGACCACTTCCACCAACGTAATCGATGCAGAATTGGTGGGAATGAGTTTTTCTGTGCGAAAAAACGAAGCATGGTATGTCAGTGTGGAAGAAGATAGAGAAGAGGCACAGAAAACAGTTGATATTTTCCGTCCACTCTTCGAACACACAAAAATAATGAAGGTGGGTCAGAACATCAAGTACGACATGGAAGTGCTGATGAACTACAATGTGAAAATCCAGGCACCCATCTTCGACACCATGGTAGCACACTACCTGCTGCAACCTGAAATGCGTCACAACATGGACTACATGGCAGAAGCATACCTCAACTACCAAACCATACATATCGATGAACTGATAGGTCCGAAGGGGAAGGTACAGAAAAACATGCGCGACCTTAGTGCCGCTCAAATCTTCGAGTACGCATGCGAGGATGCCGACATAACACTGCAACTGAAAGACGCTCTTGAACCGAAAATGAAAGAGGGTAGGGTGGAGTCGCTCTTCTACGACATAGAAATGCCGCTGATACCTGTTCTGGCAGAGATGGAGATGTATGGCGTGCGACTTGATACCGCAGCATTAGATGAAACCTCCAAGCAGTTCAGCCTGCGAATGACGGAAATAGAAGAGCAGATATACGAACTGGCAGGTGAGAAATTTAATATCTCATCTCCAAAACAGGTGGGCGAGATACTCTTCGGCAAACTACAGATTGTGGAAAAGCCGAAAAAAACCAAAACAGGACAGTACGTGACCAATGAAGAGGTGCTACAACAACTACGTGGGAAACACGAAATCGTTGCGCTCATACTCGACTATAGAGGACTGAAAAAACTCATGGGCACTTACGTAGAAGCACTGCCTAAACTGATCAACCCAAAGACAGGTCATATACACACATCCTTCAACCAAACCGTCACTGCCACCGGCAGACTGTCGTCGAGTGATCCGAACCTGCAAAACATACCTGTAAGAGGCGAAGACGGAAAAGAAATCAGAAAAGCATTCATCCCCGATGAAGGACAGATTTTCCTTTCTGCCGACTACAGTCAGATAGAACTACGTGTTATGGCACACCTTAGTGGCGACAAGAATATGATAGAGGCTTTCCGCGAGGGATATGACATACACGCTGCTACTGCTGCCAAGATATATAAAGAGGATGTGAAAGACGTGACACGCGACCAGCGCACGAAGGCGAAGCGTGCCAACTTTGGCATAATATACGGCATAACAGTGTTTGGACTGGCAGAGAGACTAAACATCGAGCGTAAAGAGGCACGTATGCTTATTGATGGATACTTTGAAACCTTTCCACAGGTACAACAGTACATGGAACAGGCAAAAAATGAAGCACGCGAAAAGGGTTACGTAGAGACATTGCTACACCGCCGCCGCTACCTGCCCGACATAAACAGCGGAAACTCCACTGTACGCGGTTTTGCCGAACGCAATGCCATCAATGCACCTATTCAGGGCAGCGCAGCCGACATAATAAAATTGGCAATGGTGCGTATCTCCAAGCGATTTAAAGATGAACAGATACGTTCTAAGATGATACTTCAAGTACACGATGAACTCAACTTCACCGTATGGCCCGAAGAGAAGGATAGGGTAGAGAAGATAGTACGCGAGGAGATGGAAAACGCCTTCGCGCTGAACGTACCCCTGATAGTAGACATGGGGTGGGGCAACAACTGGTTGGAGGCACACTGATGAAATACACCACCTACATATTCGACCTCGACGGCACACTGCTCGACACCATAGCAGATCTGGCAGCCTCAGTCAATCATGCCCTACGTCTTTACGACATGCCCGAATACACCGTAAATGAAATCCGTAGTTTCGTGGGTAATGGCGTGCGCATGTTGATGATACGGGCTGTTCCGGGTGGTGCCGACAATCCCAAATTTGAAAATATACTTTCAGCCTTCAAGCATCACTATATGCAACATTCTCTCGACACCACCCGTCCATACGAAGGCATTATGAAAACCTTGACAGAATTGAAGGCTCGGGGCTGTCGACTGGCTGTGGTCAGCAACAAGATGATGGCTGCCACACAGAGTCTTTGTCAATATTTCTTTCCACACACGATAGAGATGGCTGTGGGTGAGGATGAAGCGGCAGGCATACGCAAAAAGCCAGCCCCCGACCTGGTGATGGCAGCAATTCGACGCATGGGTATAAGTCTCGAAAATGCTGTGTATGTAGGCGATTCGGAAGTGGATATCATGACTGCCAAAAACGCCGGTATCCCCTGTGTATCAGTACTTTGGGGCTTTCGCAACCACGACTTTCTGATGCAACATGGGGCAGAGATGTGTATCTCTAATCCTCATGAGTTGCTGGATATGTGATATCATAGGGTACATGTCATTCTTCACCTCCCATCAGCCTATGACTACCGCCGCCACTGACATAGCAGAAGTATGCAAGCAAAAATCGGAAAAGCGGCACATAGAGTCACACAGACAACCATTTTACACTTCACTGGCTCAAAATTTTGCATATCACTGATTTTTACCGTAATTTTGCACCGAGAAAACAAAAGCAACGAAAATGGCACTGAAATGCGGTATAGTAGGACTGCCCAACGTGGGTAAGTCGACATTGTTTAACTGCCTGTCGAGCGCAAAGGCGCAGGCAGCCAACTTTCCTTTTTGCACCATAGAGCCCAATGTAGGCGTGATAACCGTACCCGACGAGCGACTGAACCGACTGGCGGAGATAGTGCACCCTGGGCGTATAGTACCCGCTACATGCGAGATAGTAGACATAGCCGGACTGGTGAAAGGAGCATCGAAGGGTGAAGGCCTGGGCAATAAGTTTCTTGGCAACATACGCGAGACAGATGCCATAATACATGTGCTCAGATGTTTCGACGATGACAATATCACACACGTAGACGGCACCATAGACCCCATACGCGACAAGGAGATAATAGACCTGGAACTGCAACTGAAAGACCTGGAAACCATTGACAACCGCTTGCAGAAGCAACAGAAGGCAGCGGCAGCGGGCAACAAAGAGGCAAAGATAGACGTGGCAGTGATGCAAGCCTACAAGGAGGTGTTGGAACAAGGCAAGAATGCACGCATAGTGACATTCGACAGCAAAGAAGAGCAGCAGGCAGCACACGACCTCTTCCTTCTCACTGCCAAACCTGTGCTGTACGTATGCAATGTGGATGAGAGCAGTGCTCTCTCCGGCAACGACTACTCCGCACGTGTAGAGGCAATAGCGAAAGAAGAGGGTGCAGAGGTGCTCATCATCGCTGCCAAGACAGAAGAAGACATAGCCTCGTTTGAGAGTTACGAAGACAAGCAACTCTTTCTTGACGAACTGGGACTGAAAGAGAGCGGAGTGAACAGACTCATCAAAAAGGCTTACAATCTACTCAACCTGGAAACCTTTATCACTGCTGGAGAGATGGAGGTTAAGGCATGGACCTACCACAAGGGATGGAAAGCCCCGCAGTGCGCAGGAGTGATACATACCGACTTTGAGAAAGGCTTCATACGCGCCGAGGTTATCAAGTATGACGATTACATACACTATGGCAGTGAAGCCGCAGTGAAAGAGGCAGGTAAGATGGGTATAGAAGGTAAGGACTACGTAGTGCAAGATGGTGACATCATGCATTTCCGATTCAACGTATAAATACACGGTATGGGCACAAACCTATTTTCATATATCGTATGGAATCCCTCTGAAGTAGCCTTTCAGATAGGCTCATTCTCCATCAGATGGTACTCACTGTGCTGGCTCATAGGTTTAGCATCAGCATTCTTCATTGTAAAGTATCTTTACAAACATCAGAAGTTACGCGACAAGGATTTTGACCCCTTGTTCATCTACTGTTTCTTCGGCATACTCATAGGTGCCCGTTTGGGGCATTGTCTGTTTTACGAGCCAAGTTATTTCCTCAGCAGCGGAGAGCATATACTCGAGATGTTCATACCCATGCACAAGATGGCAGACGGCACGTGGAAGTTTACCGGCTACGAGGGTCTGGCATCACACGGTGGCACTATAGGTCTAATACTGGCACTGTGGCTCTATTGCAAGCATACGAAACTGAATATATGGCGTGTGATGGACAACATAGCCATTGCCACGCCCCTCACAGCCTGTTTCATACGTCTGGGCAACCTGATGAACTCTGAGATAATAGGTAAGGTGACCGATGTGCCATGGGCATTCATCTTTCAGAATGCCGCTCCAGAATATGCCGGTGCACCCCGTCACCCAGGCCAGTTGTATGAAGCCATAGCCTACTTCATTTTCTTCCTCATCGGTCTGTATTTGTACCGTCGCAAACAGGATAGGGTAGGTACAGGCTATTTCTTCGGTCTGTGTCTGTTTCTCATCTTCACAGCCCGCTTCTTCATAGAGTTTACTAAAATCAATCAGGTGGACTTCGAGGAGGGTCTGCCCCTGGACATGGGTCAACTGCTCAGCATACCCTTCATCATCGTAGGAGGAGCATGTATGATAGGCGGCAAATGGCTTAAGAAACTGGGCACAGAAAAATAGTCTGTGCCCACCACAGCCCCTTACAGTGTCTTGCCCTGTGCCGAAGGCAATGCCATATACATTTTTGCAACGTCAACGTGTCAAAAGAGTTAGTTAGAATAATTATTTTAACTTCTTTAAGACTATTTAGTTGCATAAAAACTTAATTTTTACCGTTATACCGTCGCAAATTGCATTTTTTTTTAGTAACTTTGCTGCGGCTTTTAAGAGTGTGAAGTACAAGAAATCACAATAAACTCATTTTAAATATATCAAACAATGGCAAATTTTGATAAGTCAGTATTAGAGAAGTACGGTATCACCGGTACTACAGAAGTGATGTACAATCCTTCCTACGAGCAACTGTTTGAGGAAGAGACAAAAGAGAATCTGACTGGTTTTGACAAGGGTCAACTCACTGAGTTGGGTGCTGTCAACGTGATGACAGGTATCTACACCGGTCGTTCGCCCAAGGACAAGTTCATCGTTGACGATGAGAACTCTCATGACACCGTATGGTGGACTTCTGAAGAATACAAGAACGACAACCACCGTGCCAGCAAGGAGACATGGGCCGCAGTGAAAGAGTTGGCTATCAAGGAGTTGTGCAACAAGAAACTGTATGTAGTGGACGGTTTCTGCGGAGCCAACAAAGACACCCGCATGAAGGTTCGCTTCATCGTGGAGGTGGCATGGCAGGCACACTTCGTGACCAACATGTTCATCCGTCCCGTCAACGACGAGGAACTGGCTCAGGAGCCCGACTTCGTGGTATACAATGCTTCTAAGGCAAAGGTAGAGAACTACAAGGAACTGGGTCTGAACAGTGAGACAGCCGTTGTGTTCAACGTGACCTCTCGCGAGCAAGTGATACTCAACACCTGGTATGGTGGTGAGATGAAGAAGGGTCTGTTCTCAATGATGAACTACTACCTGCCCCTGAAGGGCATCGCTTCTATGCACTGCTCTGCCAATACCGACATGAACGGCGAGAACACCGCCATATTCTTCGGTCTCTCCGGCACAGGTAAGACCACACTGAGCACCGACCCCAAGCGTCTGCTTATCGGCGACGACGAACACGGATGGGACGACAACGGCGTGTTCAACTTCGAGGGTGGCTGCTATGCAAAGGTTATCAACCTGGACAAGGAGAGTGAGCCCGACATCTACAACGCTATCCGCCGCAACGCTCTTCTCGAGAACGTGACTGTGGACGAGAATGGCAAGATAGACTTCGCCGACAAGAGTGTGACCGAGAACACCCGCGTGAGCTATCCTATCGACCACATCAAGAACATCGTTCGCCCGATAAGTGCTGCTCCCGCTGCCAAGCAGGTGATTTTCCTCAGTGCCGACGCCTTTGGCGTGCTGCCTCCTGTATCTATCCTCACTCCCGAGCAGACCAAGTACTACTTCCTCTCTGGCTTCACAGCCAAGTTGGCTGGTACAGAGCGCGGTATCACCGAGCCCACACCTACCTTCTCTGCTTGCTTCGGCCAGGCATTCCTCGAGTTGCATCCCACAAAGTATGCTGAGGAGTTGGTGAAGAAGATGGAGGCCAACGGTGCCAAGGCATACCTGGTGAACACCGGTTGGAACGGTACCGGCAAGCGTATCTCTATCAAGGACACACGTGGTATCATCGATGCAATACTCAACGGCAGCATCAACACCGCTCCCACCAAGCAGATACCTTTCTTCAACTTCGAGGTACCCACAGAGTTGCCCGGTGTGGACACCAACATCCTCGACCCACGCGACACCTATGCAGAGGCAAGCATCTGGGAAGAGAAGGCAAAAGACCTGGCTGCACGTTTCATCAAGAACTTCGTGAAGTATCAGGGCAATGAGGCTGGCAAGGCACTCGTAGCCGCAGGTCCTCAACTCTAAGACACCGCTTAGCCATAGCGCGCATCTATATGCAGCCCGTCTCCATTGCCGAGACGGGCTGCTATTTTTTGTAAGTATAGTTGACACATGTCAATAAAGAGGCACTATTTGGAAAAGACAGCATGCCAATACTTGCAAGTAATACGAAAAGTGCATAACTTTGCATCGTGTTCGTGAGAACATTCCATTCATTAGGTTAGTAGTTTGATAGATTTTAAGGTAAAGATTTATGTTATTAGATTATGAAACAAGCGTGATGTTGGGATTTATAGCACTGATGACCATCGTATGTATGGTCACTCTGAGCAAGACCAACGCTCGTTAAGATGTTTTCAGGAGGCCGATGTGAGCGATTCATATCGTCCTCTTTTTTTTGCCCAATTCTAAACAGACCTTAAAATTGACCCTTTATTTATTAAAATGCATAATATTATGTCGAAAAATCGGGTTATTTAAGGAAAACTTTCTAATTTTGCAGCCAAATTGCGTGGAATAGATGAAAAAAACAAGCATATTACTGATTTTGCTGACAGCATGCAGCATGTTTTGCACCTCCTGTCTGGGAGACACCGAAGAGACAGACCTCTCTGCCTACGATGATGCTGCCATCATAGCCTTCTCACTTGGCACACTCAACAAATACACATACACCAAGGGCGACGATGGACTGGAGACACTGAGTAAGACGACATACAACGGTGCCGACTACAAGTTTTATATAGACCATGACAAAGGTGAGATATACAACCCCGACTCATTGCCCTACGGCACCGATGCCGCCCATGTGCTGTGCGTGGTGACGAGCAAAAATTCCGGATATATCACTCTGCTGGATACCGAGAATGAGAATACCATGCTGGCTTATTCCAGTTCCGACTCCATCAACTTCACCACAGCACGCAAATTCGTGGTGACTTCGCTCAACGGTGAGCGGCAGCGACAGTACACCGTGAAGGTGAACGTGCACCAGCAAGAGGCAGATAAGTTTTACTGGAGCAAGACTACCACCAGCAATGCACTTGCCTCATTGACCGACATACGGTCCTTTGTCTGTGGCAACCACCTTTTCTTGGTAGGTGCCCAACTTTCGAAGGGTCACATATACACCGCCACACTACCCGAGGGCAAAAACTGGCAGCACCTGAATACCAACATAGGCACATTGCCAGCAGACATATCACACCGCATAGTGACCGATGGCACCAGTATCTACATGCTGAAAGACAGCGAGATATGGAAGAGTGAAGACGGCGCCAACTGGACCAAGACAGCCGATGCCACCATCAGCACACTTATAGGAGCCACTACCGAAGAACTCTATGCCATAAGCAGCACCGGCACGCTTGTCAGTTCTGCAGACATGGGACAGACATGGGAGGAGGAGACACTCGACCACGATGCCACACTCCTGCCCACAGCCGACGTGAGCATGATGATATCCACTCTCACCACCAATGCACAGGTGAAGCGCCTGCTGCTCGTCGGGCACCGTGATGCAACAACCTATGCCACAGACCTTTGGGCACAGGCATGGTCGAAGATAATAGACCCGGATGCTGCCCAACCGTGGATGTACTACACACTCACCGACAGTAAATTCCTGCTGCCCATGCTCAAAAACCTGCAAGTGGTATCGTATGGCAGCGCACTGCTCGCCATAGGTGGGGCAGGCGAAGGCGCGAGCACCGCCGAAGCCCTCAGCCAGATATACTATTCACCCGATAGCGGTGTGACATGGATGAGCGACGACCGCTATACATGGCCCAGTGACATGAATGCCACCGAGGCAGCCATAGCCACCGACAGCGACAATTTCCTGTGGGTCGTATGTAGCGGCAGCGGACAAGTGTGGCGCGGCAGACTCACACAACTGGGTTGGGAGGCAATAGAAAGGGCTATCACCGAATAAGTACAGCGCGATGAGAAGGCTCTATATCACCATGCTTACCATCCTCGCACTGACCTTAAGCACACAATCACGTGCACAGGGCGATGTGGAGTACCGCGCCGAGATAGGCGGCGGAGCGGGTATCATGGGGTATCTGGGCGACTACGGTTCATCACCCTTCAAGAACGTGCAACTTGCCGGGTCTGTAATGGCACGCCGCATCTTCAACCCCTACTCAGCACTGCGTGCCAGCGCCACCTACGGCAAGATAAAAGGCTCATCAGCCGATGTGGAAACCTTCCACCCGGGCGACGACCAGGCGTTCTATACCTTCAACAACACCTTGGTAGACGTGGGAGTGGTGTACGAGCAGAATTTCTGGCCCTACGGCACAGGTCGCGACTATCGTGGTGCCAAGCGCCTCACACCATACATCTTTGGTGGCTTAGGCGTGACCTATGCGAAAGCCGACAAGAGCGTGTTTACAGCCAACATGCCTTTGGGACTGGGAGTGAAGTACAAGATGGGCGACCGCACCAACCTGTCGGTGGAATGGGCACTGCACCTCTCATTGAGCGACAAACTCGATGGGTCGCCCGACCCATACGGCATAAAGAGCAGCGGACTGTTCAAGAACACCGACTGCTACTCACTCTTCAGAGTATCATTCACATACAGTTTCATGGCTAAGTGTCGCACTTGCCATAACGAAGACGAATAACAAGCACACCGCTATGAGAAAAGATCTTGACATGACACGCATACCCGCGCATATAGCCATTATCATGGATGGCAACGGCAGGTGGGCAAACGAGAGGCACCAGCCACGCAGTTACGGCCACCAGGCAGGTGTAGAAGCAGTGCGGCGCATCACCACAGAGTGTAAGGAGATCGGTGTGAAATACCTCACCCTCTATACCTTTAGCACCGAAAACTGGAACCGCCCCTCGGAAGAGGTGGCAGCACTCATGGCATTAGTGCTTACCTCGCTCGAAGACGAGATATTCATGAAGAACAACGTACGCTTCCGTGTGATAGGAGACATAGAACGCTTGCCAGAGGTGGTGCAGCAGAAACTCTTCGAGACCATGGAGCATACGGCAGCCAACGATGCCATGACCATGACCATAGCACTTAGTTACTCGTCCAAATGGGAGATAACACGCGCCATGAGACAACTGGCAGAAAAGGTGAAGGAGGGCACACTGAAACCGGAAGAGATAGACGAGGCACTCATATCTCAACACCTCAACACCAACTTCATGCCCGACCCCGACCTGCTCATACGCACCGGCGGCGAACTGAGAGTGAGCAACTACCTGCTGTGGCAGATAGCATATGCCGAACTATACTTCTGCGACACCTACTGGCCCGACTACGATGAGGAACACCTGCATCAGGCCATCATAGACTATCAGCACAGACAACGCCGATATGGCAAGACTGAGGAACAGGCTGCCAACCAGCAATAATACGAAAGAGACATCCAACCGACGATGAAATACTGCATAAGAATCATCATGGCAGTGGTGCTACTGATAAGTGCCACAGCCATACAGGCACAAGAGAAGATAATCAAGCCCGACATCACCTATGCCGGCACACCACGTTCATGCACCATAGGCGGTATCACCGTCTCGGGTGTCGACGGCTACGAAGACTACGTGCTCATAGGCATATCAGGTCTGCGCGAGGGTCAGAGGGTGACGGTGCCAGGCAATGACATCACTGATGCCGTGAAGCGCTACTGGCGTCATGGACTGTTCTCCAACGTGTCTATCCAAGCCGACTCTATTGTTGGCGAAAAAGTGTATCTGCACATCAATCTTGCCATCCGCCCGCGTGTGTCGACCATCAACTACAGTGGTGTGAAGAAATCAGAACGCGAAGACCTGGAAGCAAAACTGGGTATCATCAAGGGCGGACAGGTGACACCCAATATCATCGACCGTGCCAAGATACTTGCCAAGCGCTACTTCGACGACAAAGGCTACAAAAACGCTGAGATAAACATCAGACAGCGTGATGATGTGGCAAACAAGAACCAAGTGATACTCGATGTAGAGGTGGACAAGAAACAGAAGATGAAAGTTCACGAGATTATCATCGAGGGCAACAACCAACTATCCACGAAAAAGATAAAAGGCGGACTCTTCAGTAAGGGAGCACTGACCAAGACACACGAGGCAGGCAAATTCGCCAACCTCTTCAAGTCGAAGAAATTTACACCTGAGCGCTGGAAGGAGGACAAGCAACACCTGATAGAGAAATACAACGAATACGGATACCGCGATGCCAGGATAGTAGAGGACAGCGTGTGGAACTACGATGAGAAGCACGTGAATGTATATGTAAAGGTGGACGAAGGCAAGAAATACTATCTGAGAAACATCACCTGGGTGGGCAATACAGTATATAGCACCGACTATCTCACCCGCGTGCTCGGCATGGAAAAAGGCGATGTATACAATCAGAAACTGCTCAACAAACGACTCACCGAGGATGACGATGCCGTAGGCAACAACTACTGGAACAACGGTTACCTGTTTTACAACCTGCAACCTGCCGAGGTGAACATCGTGGGCGACTCCATAGACCTGGAGATGCGTATCACCGAGGGTATACAGGCGAGGGTGAACCACGTGCGCATATCAGGCAACACCCGTCTGTATGAGAATGTGGTGCGCCGCGAACTGCGTACGAAACCTGGCGACTTGTTCTCGAAAGAGGCAATACAACGCTCGGCGCGTGAGATGGCTTCTATGGGACACTTCGACCCGGAGAAGATCAATCCCGACGTGAAACCCAACTATGAGGATGGCACAGTAGACATAAACTGGGAACTGGAACAGAAATCCAATGACCAGATAGAATTCTCACTGGGATGGGGACAGACAGGTGTAATAGGTAGACTGGGACTGAAACTCAACAACTTCTCCATGGCCAACCTGTTCAACAAGAACAAGGAGCACCGTGGCATACTGCCCATAGGCGACGGTGAGGTGCTGAGCATAGGTGCCCAGACCAACGGTCGCTACTACTACTCCTTCAACGGTTCCTACTCCACCGGCTGGTTTGGTGGCAAGCGCCCCATACAGTTCAGCGTAGGTGCCTATTACAGTAAACAGAGCGATGTATCGAGTTCATACTACAGCAGCGCGTGGATGAACAACTACAACCGTTACATGTACGGCTACGGCAGCAATTCGGTCAATTACTACGACAACTACTATGACCCCAACAAGTATATCCAACTCATCGGCGTATCGGTGGGATGGGGTAAGCGTCTGCGCTGGCCCGACGACTATTTCACCCTGTCTCTGCAACTGTCATACACCCGTTATATACTGAAGAACTGGCGCTACTTCATCATGTCCAACGGCAATTCTAACAACCTGGCGCTGGGCATCACCCTCAACCGTACGTCTACCGACAACCAACTGTTCCCACGTCACGGTTCGGAGTTCTCCGCCTCACTATCTATCACCCCGCCATGGTCGGCATGGGACGGCAAGGACTATGCCTCACTTGCCAAAGACCGCACCTCGCCCAATTACCAGGCCGAGCAGCAGAAGAAATTCCGCTGGGTGGAGTATCACAAGTGGAAGTTCAAATCGCGCACCTACACCGCCCTCACCGGCGGAACCAAGTGCTTGGTGCTGATGACGAGAGTGGAAATGGGTATACTTGGCAGTTACAACAAACATAAGAAGTCGCCCTTCGAGACCTACTACATGGGTGGCGACGGCATGAGTGGCTATAGCACAGGATATGCCGAAGAGACCATCGGACTGCGTGGTTATGAGAATGGTTCACTCACCCCCTATGGTGCCGAGGGCTATGCCTACGACCGTTTCTCAGTGGAACTGCGCTATCCCTTCCTGCTGGGCAACACCACCATCTATGGCCTCACCTTCGTAGAGGGTGGTAACGCATGGACCAATACAGGCGATTTCAACCCCTTCGACCTGAAGCGCAGTGCCGGTGTGGGTGTGCGCATCTTCCTGCCCATGGTAGGACTGATGGGTATCGACTGGGCATACGGCTTCGACAAAGTGTACGGCACCCGCGGTGGCAGCAAGTTCCACTTCGTGCTGGGTCAAGAATTCTAACAACAATCAGTATATCATTACTAATACAATACTACGATGATGAAGAAATTAGCAACCGTTATGATGTTTGTGCTGGGCACCCTGAGTGTCAGTGCACAGAAATTTGCGCTCATAGATATGGACTACATCCTCAAGAACGTGCCGGCATACGAGCGTGCCAACGAACAACTCAACCAGGTGTCTCGCAAATGGCAGGCTGAGGTAGAGGCACTCAACACCGAAGCCGCCACCCTGTACAAGAACTACCAGAACGAGGTGGTATTCCTTTCTCAGGAGCAGAAGCAGAAGAAGCAGGAAGAGATAATGAACAAGGAGAAGGAAGCCAGCGAACTGAAGAAGAAATACTTTGGTCCGGAGGGTGAACTGTTCAAGAAGCGTGAGAGTCTGATGTCGCCCATACAGGAGGAGATATACAACGCAGTGAAGGATATAGCCGACCTGCGCGGTTATTCGCTGATATTGGACCGTGCCTCCGACGCTGGTATAATCTTCGGTTCGCCAAAGATAGATATCAGCAATGAAGTGTTACAGAAACTGGGTTACTCCAACTGATACGACAAATAATAACAATTTAAATACAAAGTAGAAAGATGAAAAAAGTATTGCTTATCATGATGTTGTTCGCACCTCTGTCTATCTTTGCACAGAAGTTCGCACATGTTAACACCGAGACCATTATCAAGTCATTGCCAGAGGTAGTAAAGGTTCAGCAGGAACTGGAGAAACTGGGCAAGCAGTACGAGGATGAACTCAAGGCTTCTCAGGCTGAACTGGAGCGCCTGGTAGGAGAGTATGAGAAGAACAAGAGCACTATGAATGCCACCAAGCAGCAGGAGACCGAGGCCAGTCTGCAGGAGAAATACCAGCGCATCAGCGAGCAGGCACAGCAGAACCAGCAGGCTTTCAACAAGGCACAGACAGACAAGTTGCAGCCCATCTATCAGCGTGTGAGAAATGCCATAGAGGTAGTGGGCAAGAACGGCGGCTATGTGTATGTGATGGAGGCAGGCAGTGTGCTCTACATCAACGACAGCCTGAGCAAGGATATCACCAGTGAGGTGAAGGCACAGTTGATGAAATAAATCATTTATCACATATAGTGTGCAGACGTGTGTCTATCCTGACCCCGTCTGCACGCATTATTTTTTGTATATGAAGAGAAACATCATTGTCATAATGCTTATGCTGCTGGCCATGTCATCCCATGCCCAGCAACTCAAGATAGGCTATTTCAGTTACGACGGCATACTCACCTCCATGCCTCAGTATGCCGAGGCACAGGCCAACATAGATAAGTTGCGCCAGCAGTATGCTGCCGAGATGCAGCGTGCCGAGGATGAGTTTAACAAGAAGTATGAAGAGTTTCTCGATGGTCAGCGCGATTTCGCACCCTCCATTCTCCAGAAGCGCCAGAGTGAGTTGCAGGAACTCATGTCGCGCAATGTGCAGTTCAAGAGCGAGTCTGCCCGTCTGCTGCGCAATGCCGAGGAGCAGGCAGTAGCCCCACTGCGCTTGCAGTTGGAGCAAGCCGTGCGGCTGGTGGGCAGCGAACGTGGTTACACGCTGATACTCAACACCGACCATCAAGCGGTGCCCTACACCGATAGTACTGTGTGTGAGGATGTCTCAGATTATATAAAACGTCTGTTGAAATGAGCACACTACCTTCAGCCCCGGGCCCGATAGGGGTATTCGACAGTGGTTATGGCGGACTGACCATCCTGCATGGCATACGGCAGTTGATGCCAGAGTACGACTACATATACCTGGGCGACAATGCACGTGCGCCCTACGGTCCGCGTTCTTTCGATGTGGTGTATGAGTTTACTCGCCAGGCAGTGTATCGATTGTTTGAGATGGGTTGCCACCTCGTCATATTGGGTTGCAATACCGCTTCGGCTAAGGCATTGCGCAGCATACAGCAGAACGACCTGCCCACATGGGATGCCACGCGCAGGGTACTGGGTATTATACGTCCCACTGCCGAGGTCATCGGTTCGCTCACCAAGAGCCGACATGTAGGTATACTGGCTACCGAAGGCACCATCAACAGTCAGAGTTACGATCTGGAGATACGCAAGTTATACCCCGACATAGCCGTATCGGGTGTGGCGTGCCCCTTCTGGGTACCTTTGGTGGAATATCATGAGGCAGACGGTCCGGGAGCCGACTATTTCGTGAAGAAGCGCATAGATGAGATAATGCGCGCCGACCCTGAGATAGATGCCATTGTGCTGGGTTGCACCCACTACCCACTATTGATGCCCAAGATAGTAAAATACATACCTACGGGTGTACGCATCATACCCCAGGGAGAATATGTAGCAGGCTCGTTAAAGAGTTACATGGAGCGTCATCCTGATATAAAGCACAACTGTACCCTCGGTGGCAGGGTGAAGTATCTGACCACGGAGAGTACAGAGAAATTTAAGGAGTCGGCAAAGATATTCCTGCACGAAGAGGTGGACGTAGAACGTATCGATTTGGACCGTCCTCTGTCATTGGCGGTTGCCCAGTAGTCTCTTGCTCAGGTATCTCACCGGATACCACACAGCCAGCCAACTGACAGCCACCACCGTGACAAACACTATTACTATATCCCAGAAATGCACGCTCACGGGGTAGGCATCTACCACAAACGAGCCGCTGCTGCCCCCCAGTGCCACTATGCCGAAGGTGTGCTGCAACCAGCACAGAAGCAGTCCCAGCAATATGCCTATCACCGCTCCTGCCATGGCTATCATGCGTCCTTCCATCATGAATATACGTGTTATCTGACTGTCTGTGGCACCCATATTGTGCAGAGTGTTAACATCCTCCTTCTTGTCGATGATAAGCATAGAGAGTGAGCCTATGATATTGAAACATGCCACCATGAGTATAAAAGTGAGGAAGGCATAGGCTATGAGTTTCTCTATGTTCATTATCTGGTATGTGTCTGCCTGCTGTTCATAGCGGTCCATCACCTTAAAGCGGTCGCCCGCCAGTTCCTGCATCCTGCTCTTCACCGCCGAGAAGTTGGCTGTGGGCTTCAGTCTCAGTTCCAGTGCACTCACCATCCCCTGCTGTCCGAAGAGGTTGCGTGCGAAGGCTATGGGTGCCACCAGATAATGTCGGTCGTACTTGCTTTGCTGCATATTGAACAGTACGCCCGAGGATATGAGCGAGTCGGTGACGAACGCCTGTTCCGGTGCTGTGGCATCAAACTGCCCTTCGCGTTGTGGTGCAAAGAGGTAGAGGTAGCCTTCCCATCGAGCTCCCAATCCCAGCACCTGAGCCAGTTGTATGCCCGGTGTGCCATACTGCAGGTTGGCGGCGTGCAGTGCAAACTCGCCAGTGCCATACAGTATCTCGGTGATATGAGTAAGTTCGGCGAAGTTGTCATCCACCCCTTTCACTATCACTGTAGACTGTTTATTGCCATACACCGCCAGAGCCTGGTCTTGCACACACTCCGTGGCCACATCCACCTCTTCCATCTGTCTGATGGCAGTGAGTGCGGGGTCGTCGGCAGGTGCTGTCTTACCCTCCACCGGCACCACCTTGAGTTGCGGGTCAAAACTGGTAAAGAACGACGCCACCAGGTCATGAAAGCCATTAAACACGCTGAGAGTCACCACCAGGGCCATAGTAGCGAGAGCCACGCCGCCGGCACTGATGCCGCTGATGACATTGATGGCATGCGTACTCTTCTTGGAGAAGAGGTATCTACGTGCTATATAGAAAGGGAAATTCATGAAAGCGGATAGGGTAGGAGAGTGGTTATTTTTTCAGCAACTCGTCTATACGGTCTATATAGTCGAGTGAGTCGTCTATGAAGAAGCGCAGTTCGGGGATGATACGCAGTTGGTTTCTCACCCTTGTACCCAGTTCATAGCGTATTGTCTTCATATTATTATTCACATTGTTTACTATCTCCTCACCCTTTTCTGATGGGAACACGCTAAGATATGCAGTACATATACTCAGGTCGGGCGATATGCGGCAACGTGTCACACTCACCATCACTCCATGCATCATACGTGTCTGCGACTGAAAGATGAGGCTCAGTTCCTTTTGTAGCAGTCGCGCTATCTTGTTTTGTCTTGTCTCTTGCATTATATACTATTGATTACGTTTGCAAAGTTATTTGATTTTTTTCATATACGCCGTATGCGTCATCACTTTTTCCTTATCAGCGTCAGTCCGTCGCGCAATGGCAGTATCACCTTCTCCACCCTGTCATCGCCAGCCACCATGTCGTTAAACCTCCTTATGGCGCAGGTCTGAGCATCGTGGTCGTATGCGGGGTCTATCACATGTCCATCCCACAGAGTGTTGTCTATCACCATGAAACCTCCGTTCCTGAGTATGCCGAAAGCCATTTCATACATCTCGGGATAGGTACGCTTGTCACCGTCCATAAACACCATATCGTACATCCTGCCGCTCTTTGGTGCCAGTTGCATGGCATCGCCTATGGTCAACACTATACGGTGCGCCACAGAGGAGTGTTCTATCCAGTAGCGGGCAAAGTCCTCCATCTCATCGTTCACCTCATAGGTATACACCCGTGCATCATCGTCGAGTGCCTCAGCCATACAGATGGCACTGTATCCGCTGTACGTGCCTATCTCGAGGATAGCCTTGGGCCTTATCATGTGTACGAGCATACGCAGCAGTCGTCCCTGCAGGTGGCCGCTCACCATGCGTCCGTTTACCAGATAGCGATATGACGCTCTCCACAGTCTGTGCAGATAGTCGCCCTCTTCATCGCTATGTTGCTGCACATAGCGCAGCAGGCACTCATCGTCAGTCATTGGCGGCATTTATGATTGCCTCTATAGCCAGGCGGTAACTGTCCAGTCCGAAGCCGCATATCACCCCTTTGCAGGCACTGCTTATCATGCTGTGATGGCGAAACTCCTCCCTTTGGTGCACATTGGATATATGTACCTCTATCACTGGCGATGTGATGGCGCGTATACAGTCGCAGAGAGCCACACTGGTGTGTGTGTAAGCCCCTGCGTTGAGCACTATGCCGTCCACGCTAAATCCATGCTCCTGCAAACAGTCTATCAGTCTGCCCTCGCTATTGCTCTGAAAATAGTCTATCTCCACATCGGCATACCTCTGGCGCAGGGCGGAGAGGTAGGATTCGAAATCAGTAGAGCCATATATGCCAGGTTCGCGTCTGCCCAGCAGGTTCAGGTTTGGTCCGTTTACTATCAGTATCTTCATTGCACTATATATTACTCAGATGCAAAAGTAATAAGAATGCATGAAACATCAAAACATGACTTGGAAAAACCGTATATATGTTTTGTTATCTCTCCCGTTCTTCGTATTTTTGCACCTTGGAAACTTTCTAAACATTATATTTATGAAAAAGATGAAGCACCTTTTGATTTTCTTGCTCACGCTCATCGCCGGCTCTGCCACGGCACAGATGTCGTATCCCGTACCCATGGATGAGGCGGTGAAGACAGGCAAACTGGACAATGGCCTGACATACTACGTGCGCCATAACGGTTATCCTGAACACAGGGTCAATTTCTATATAGCCCAACGGGTGGGCAGCATACAGGAGAACGACGACCAGCGCGGACTGGCACACTTCCTGGAGCACATGGCATTCAATGGTTCCGACCATTTCCGCGGCAACGAATTGATAGAGTACTGCCGTTCGCTGGGAGTAGAGTTTGGCGGCGACCTCAATGCCTATACCGGCATAGACCAGACAGTATACAGGATATGCAACGTGCCGTCGGCCCGCGAGACAGCCCTCGACTCTTGCCTACTCATCCTGCGCGACTGGTCGTGTGGCCTTTTGCTCGAGGCAGACGAGATACAGAAGGAGCGTGGTGTGATACACGAGGAATGGCGCCTGCGCACCTCACCCATCATGCGCATGCTGGAACGCAATCTCGAAGCCCTCTACCCCGGCAGCAAATACGGCAAGCGCATGCCCATCGGTCTGATGGAGATAATAGACAACTTCGAGCCGCAGGTGCTCCGCGACTACTACCATAAGTGGTATCGCCCCGACAATCAAGCCATCATCGTGGTGGGTGATGTGGACGTGGACCACACTGTGGCAAAGATACGCGAACTCTTCGCACCCATCCCCTTGGCTGCCAATGCTGCACCAGTGGTGAAGGAGCCGGTGCCCGACACCCCCCAGCCCATAGTGGTGATAGACAAAGACAAGGAACAGCGCACCAATATAGTGGAAGTAATGTTCAAGCACGAGGCAGAACCCGACAGCGTGAAGAGCGATATGATATATCTCATGGCTTGCTATGTGAAGGATATGGTGACCAATATGCTCAACACCCGTTTGCAGGAGGTGGCACTGGAGCCCGACTGCCCCTTTGTAAATGCCTCGTGCGAAGACGGCTCATATATCCTTGCACATACCGTAGACTGCTTCTCACTCTCCATCATGCCTAAAGAGGGCAAGACCACTGAGGCTGTGCAGGCAGCATACACCGAGGTGGAACGTGCCCTGCAGCACGGTTTCACAGCCAGCGAATACTCACGCGCACGGGCAGAATATCTCAGCCTGCTCGACAAGGCATACACCAACCGCAACAAGACCGAGAACTCCCGCTTCGGCGATGCCTGCCGTGACCATTTCCTCAGCAACGAGCCACTCACCTCGATAGAGTTTGACAAACAGGTGATGGACATGATGGCACCACAACTGCCTGTGGATGCTGCCAACGAGATGCTGCGCGACCTGGTGAGCAAGACCGACAGCAATGTGGTGATACTCTCTTTCAACAACGACAAGGAGGGCGCTACCTATCCCACTGCCGATGTACTCTATGGTGCAATAAAGAACGTACGTGCACAGAAACTCACCGCATGGGTGGACAATGTAAAGGATGAACCCCTCATAGCCAACATGCCCGAAAAGGGACGTATAGTGTCTGAAGAGGAAAACACCACACTGGGCTACAAGAAATGGCAACTCTCCAACGGTGCCAAGGTAGTGCTGAAGAAGACCGATTTCAAGGACGATGAGATAATGATGCAGGCCTATTCCAAGGGCGGTTCGTCAATCCTGGGTGTGGAAGACGTGGTCAATGCCTCGCTCATGGGTGCCGTGGTGAGTTCCAGCAAACTGGGTGGGTTCACCAGCACAGAATTGGAGAAGGCTCTGGCGGGCAAGCAGGCATCCGTGTCATTCGTCATGGCAGACCAACACGAGAATTTCCAGGGACGCACCACACCGAAAGACTTGGAGACACTGATGCAACTATTGTATCTCAACTTCACCTCTGTGGAGAAGGACGAGAAGACATACAACACCTTAGTAAACATGCTCGAGACACAGTTGAAGAACAAGTCACTCTCGCCCGAGATGGCGTTCTCCGACTCCATGTCAGTCACACTCTACGACCATAATCCACGCAAGGCCTCGCTCGATGTAGAGCGTCTGAAGATGCTCAACCACGACCGTCTGCTTCAGATATTCCACGAACGTACCGCCAATGCCGGCGACTATACCTTCATCTTCGTAGGCAACTTCGACGAGAGTCAGTTGCGCAACCTCAGCGAGCAGTACCTTGCCTCGCTGCCCGACAATGGTGTGCGCGACACCCCACGCCCTGTGGCCACCTACCACCAGGGTGAGGCTGTAAACCACTTCAAGAGGAAGATGGAGACCGCCAAGGCCAATTCTATCATGTACTGGTACAACAACACCGTACCCTTCAGCCTGGACAACCATATCAAGGCGGATGCTGCCGGTCAGGTGCTCGAGATGATCTACCTGAAGAAGATACGCGAAGAGGCGTCAGCCGCCTATTCTGCCAGTGCCGGCGGAGGAGCATCCCTCAGTCTCGACACCCCTTGGACCATGATGATGGGAATATGCCCCATGAAACCCGAACAGGCAGACGAGGCACTCAATATCATGCGCACCGAGGCACACGCCCTGTGCAAGAGCGTAGATGCCGACATGCTGGGCAAAGTGAAAGAACTGATGCTGAAGCAAGCCGACGACAAGGCTCGTCGCAACAATTACTGGATGGGTATCATACGCACGTTTGACGAATATGGCATAGACCGCCACACCAACTACAAAGCACTGGTAGGTGCCCTCACCCCGCAAAACGTGTCACAATTCGTCAACGACGTCATCTTCACCAATGCCAACAGCGTGGAGGTAGTGATGATGCCCGAAAACTGAACATTCTTTTTATTAACTCTTATATTTATACAAACAAAATGGCATATCTATTCACATCGGAATCCGTTTCCGAGGGACATCCCGACAAAGTAGCCGATCAGATAAGCGACGCGCTACTCGACCAGTTTCTGGCCTATGACGACAAAGCACGATGCGCCATAGAGACCTTTGTCACCACCGGACAGGTGATAATTATGGGCGAGGTTCACTCCGAAGCCTACATAGACCTACAGACCATAGCCCGACGCACCATCAACAACATCGGCTATACCAAGTCTGAGTATCAGTTCGACGGCAACAGTTGCGGCATACTCACTGCCATACACGAACAGAGTGGAGATATAAACCGCGGCGTGGATCAGAAAGAAGAGAAGGAAGACGAGTCAGACCGTCAGGGCGCCGGCGACCAGGGTATGATGTTCGGTTACGCATGCAACGAGACCGAGAGTTACATGCCCCTGCCGCTCTATCTGGCACACCTCATCATGCAGACCCTGGCAGAGATACGCAAGGAAGGCAAGCAGATGACCTATCTGCGCCCCGACTCTAAAAGTCAGGTGACAGTGAAATACAGCGACGACAACGTGCCCATGTGCATAGACACCATAGTAGTGTCTACCCAGCACGACGAGTTCATGGACGATGACGATGCGATGCTCGCACAGATTAAGTCTGACGTGGTCAACATCCTCATGCCGCGCGTGAAAGAGCATATACACAGCGCGCAGGTGCTCAACCTCTTCCATGACCATATCACCTATCATGTCAATCCCACAGGCAAGTTTGTGATCGGTGGTCCTCATGGCGACACCGGACTCACCGGCCGCAAGATTATAGTAGACACCTACGGTGGCAAGGGAGCCCATGGAGGTGGTGCCTTCTCGGGCAAGGATTCGAGCAAGGTAGACCGTTCAGCCGCCTATGCTGCCCGCCATATAGCCAAGAACATGGTGGCAGCCGGTGTGAGCGATGAGATGCTGGTGCAAGTAAGTTATGCCATAGGTGTGGCAAAACCCGTCAACGTGTATGTCAACACCTACGGCCGCTCGCACGTAGCCATGAGCGACAGCGAGATAGCCGAATGGATAAACGAGCACATAGACCTGCGCCCGAAGGCCATAGAGCGCCGCTTGAAATTGCGCCAGCCCATGTATCTGGAGACGGCAGCCTACGGACACATGGGACGTGAGAACTGCGTGGTAGAGAAAGTATTCACCAGCCATTATCATCCCACCCGACACATGCAGATAGAACTGTTCACGTGGGAGAAACTCGACATGGTGGACCAACTGCGCAAAGCCTTCGGCACCGCTCGCTGACACCCATGCCCACAGACAGCACATCAAGCATAATGCAAGTGGTCGACATACGCCAGTATGTCGACACACTTTCTATGCCTATGCTCCAGCCCTCGGGTGTGGGCATGGAAGGTGACCCCTTGCCCTATCGCCTGACCGACGACAGCACCATCATCCTCATCGAGGTGCTGTGCATGACATTCTTTCTTCTGGCCTACTCACAGTCATGGCGCATGTGGAGCAGAATGATGAAGGCCTTTTTCCACAGTGAGGGACCCGGACGTATCACCACCACCCCCGACACCCTGGCAGAGCAGCATTTCCAATGGGTGGGAGTGGCAGGCACCATCACCACCGTCGCCACCCTATTGTATTTCGCAGCCCACGACATGCACTTACTGCCCACAGTAGATGCACCTTCGCATATATATCTTTTCACCTTCATCGGTGGGGCTACACTCTACTTCTGCGTGAAGGTATGCATGTATGTAGCGGTAAACTGGATATTCTTTGAAAGTAAAAAAAATGAACAGTGGTTGAAGTTGTGGCTTTTCCTCACCACTATCGAGGGCATACTGTCATACCCTTTGTTACTGATATACCCTAATATAGGCATATCGCCACAAATCTTAGTCATTTCACTGCTTGGCATAGTCTTTTTTATCAAAATCCTGACTTTTTACAAGTCGTATATCATCTTTTTCAAGCGGAGTGGTATCATTTTGCATATTATTTTGTACTTTTGTGCGCTCGAAATGACACCTTTGACGGTCTGCTACGGACTTTTGGTGTACTACGGCAATAATTTGACAATCATTTTTTAGGACATTGATGATAAAGAAGATCTTAGTTTCTCAGCCCCAGCCTGCAAGCAAGAAGTCGCCCTATTTCGACATTGCCGAGGAGTTTGGCGTAGAGATGGTGTTCCGCCCCTTCATAAAGGTGGAGGGCATCACGGCTCGTGAGTTTCGTCAGCAGAAGGTGAGTATACTCAATTATACCGCAGTGGTATTTACCTCTCGCCATTCGATAGACCATTTCTTCACATTGGCAAAAGACCTGCATGTCACCATACCCGAAGACATGAAGTATTTCTGTGTGACCGAGACCATAGCCCTCTACATACAGAAGTATGTGCAGTATCGCAAGCGCAAGGTGTTCTTTGGCACTACGGGCAAGATGGCAGACCTGGTGCCCCTGATGGTGAAGCACAAGAGCGAGCGCTATCTGGTGCCCATGAGCGATGTGCACAACAACGACGTGCAGGAACTGCTCGATGCCAAGAAACTCACCCACCGCGAGTGTGTGATGTATCGCACCGTGAGCAATGACTTCACCGCCGAGGAAGTGGCTGCCTTCGATTATGACATGATGATCTTCTTCAGTCCTACCGGCATACGCTCACTGACCAAGAACTTCCCCGACTTCAATCAGGGCGACATACGCATTGCCGCATTCGGACCTGCCACCCAGAAGGAGGTGGTCGACCACGGTCTGCGTCTGGATTTGAGTGCCCCCTCTGCCGAATATCCATCAATGACCGGTGCCCTGCGTGCCTATTTGCAGCACGAGCAGGGCGAGGAATAAACCGTCGTGCCATAATGGCGGAAAGCGGCAGATACACCCTGACCCGAGCCGAGCGTCTGCGTGGCAAGCGTCGCATAGATGGTTTGTGGAGTGGCACAGGGCGCTCCATGTCCGTTTTTCCCATACGTGTGGTCTACCTGCTCACCGAGGCAGAGGAGGGTGAAGCGCCACTCTCTATGATGGTCACAGTGCCCAAGCGGTGGTTTCACCATGCAGTGGACCGCAACCGCATAAAGCGACAGATACGCGAAGCGTTTCGCCACAACAAGCATACACTCACAGAGCATATAGCCCAGGGGAAGGCACTGCATATGGCATTTCTGTGGCAGCAGTCCCTTCACCTGAGCAGTATAGAGGTGGCCAGGCGCATGCAATTGCTCCTACAACGTGTGAGTGAACGCCTATGAAGGTAGTCATCTATATATTGAGGGCTCTGCGCAGTGCCGTGGTATGGCTCATGCTGCTGCCCATCCGCTTCTATCAGAAGTGCATATCGCCCCTCACCCCACCATCGTGCCGTTTCACCCCCACCTGTTCTGAATATGCACGCCAGGCACTGATAAAGCACGGTCCGCTCAAGGGCACATGGCTTGCCGTCAGGCGCATACTGAGATGTCACCCGTGGGGAGGCAGTGGCTACGACCCCGTACCATAACATAGACAGAGAGATAAAACATATAAACACAATCCATATAACCGATGAGAAAAAATTTCGTTGAGGAACTGAAATGGCGGGGCATGCTCGCACAGATAATGCCCGGCACCGAGGAACTGCTGCAAAAGGAACAGGTGACCGCCTATCTGGGCACCGACCCCACAGCCGACTCACTGCACATAGGCCACCTGTGTGGCATCATGATGCTGCGCCACTTGCAGCGCTGCGGACACAAGCCCATCATACTGGTGGGTGGTGCCACAGGAATGATAGGCGACCCCTCTGGCAAGAGCGAGGAGCGCAACCTGCTCGACAGCGATACACTGTACCACAACCAGGAGGCCATAAAGAAGCAAGTGGCCAAATTCCTTGATTTCGACAGTCCCGAACCCAATGCTGCCGAGATGGTGAACAACTACGACTGGATGAAGGACTTCACCTTCCTCGACTTCGCACGTGTAGTGGGCAAGCATATCACCGTCAACTATATGATGGCGAAGGACAGCGTGCAACAGCGTCTGAACGGCACCTCACGCGACGGCCTGTCGTTTACCGAGTTCACCTACCAACTGTTGCAGGGCTACGATTTCCTCTATCTCTACCAGCACAAGGGTTGCAAATTGCAACTGGGTGGCAACGACCAGTGGGGCAATATGACCACAGGCACCGAACTCATCCGCCGCACCTTAGGCAACGAGGCAGAGGCATTCGCACTCACCTGTCCGCTCATCACCAAGAGCGACGGCAAGAAATTTGGCAAGACCGAGAGCGGAAATATCTGGCTTGACCCCAAGCGCACTACCCCCTACCGCTTCTACCAGTTCTGGCTTAACGTAAGCGATGAGGATGCCGAGCGCTATATTAAGATCTTCACCTCGCTCGAGCGAGAGGTGATAGATGCCCTCGTAGAAGAGCACCGTCAGGATCCGGGCCGCCGCATCCTGCAGCGTCGTCTGGCAGAGGAAGTGACAGTGATGGTACACTCACAAGCCGACCTCGACATGGCCATAGAGGCGTCAAATATACTATTTGGCAAGAGCACCAAAGACGAACTGACCAAGATAGACGAACAGACATTGCTCGATATCTTCGATGGCGTGCCTAAGTACACCATGGACAGCAGCCTGCTGGGTGAGCCAGCAGTGGAACTCTTCACCCGCGACGAGGTGAAGATATTCCAGAGCAAGGGCGAGATGCGCAAATTAGTGCAGGGTGGCGGCGTGTCGCTCAATAAGGAGAAACTCACCGCCTTCGACCGCCCCATCACCTCCGACGACCTCATAGATGGAAAGTACCTGCTGGTGAGCAAGGGCAAGAAATGTCACCACCTCATCACAGTGAAATAAGACCACAACATTCTATACTTCAACTGCACCTCTGTAGCCACCGCGCTTCAGAGGTGCTATTTGTATTGAGGTCTGTATTCTCCTATCACTCCATTGGCTTTATCATCTTCTCTATAAACGCTATCTCCTCTTCCGTCAACCCATACTTGGCATATAAATCCGCATCCGTCCATGCACGACTGAAATCCTGGAGGGGGACGAGTCTATAAGAATCACTCTTTGTATTTTGGGTGTTCTGCACAATTGAAACCATGAAACGAGCAAATTTTCCATTGAGAAAACCAACTACATTTTCACAGACTGTTTTACTTTCAAAAGGACCAATAACCATATATGTACCATTACAACATTCTCCTGGCTTTGAAATAAATGGCCTGCCTGTCACTCTATGTGGCAGCGTACCTCCTTCGCCCGCTATAGGTGTCATTACCTTCCATTTATCTATATAATCCCTTCTTAATGTGATTTCTGTTGGATTAATGTATCCGACCGTTCTAAATTTGCTTAGAATAACTACATCTCCATTCGACGATTTCTTTGTGCCAACAATTTTTGAATTAAAGCCAAATGGATTCTGTGATGAAACAATATCAGAAAAAGGAATAAAGTTTGAAGATTTAACTTTATCTATGATACTTAGACTTTGGGGGAACCTTACAAAAGCATCTACTCCATCTGTTTTAAGAAAGCGATTAGACCTGTATATTTTATTACAGTGATGAACTTCTATTGAACAAGAGGAATTATATGTTTTATTCGATAAATAATAACATATTCCCCCCTTGATTTCAACAGAGGGGAAGCAATCTGTTGCGTTGCTATAATCAACGAGTTTTGAAATACTTCGATCTTCCAACATTCTCTGAGTAAAATCACCTTGTAATATTGAAGATGTATACCACCGGGCTGGAATAATTAAACTAGAATAATTGTTCGTTATTTTTTTTGCCAAATCAACGAACAAATGGTATATGGGCAGACTTCTATTGTTATTGTCACCCATCACCTGATACGGTGGATTTCCCACAATTGCATCTAATTTCATGTTCTCTTCTTGATTAATCTTCCAGAAGTGTTTACCGTCGCGTAATGTGTTGACCACTAACTCTGGATGTTCCGAAATGTTTTCTATTAAATTAGGATAGTACTTGGCATTCACACGCGTATCACGAAAACCAGCCAAGGTGCGCTTGGTGATACTCTCTGCCATCGGTGTCTTGCAAACTACCAGGATGTTCTGCTCTATAGTGGCATCCCACAGGTTCATAGCAAAGGCATGGGACACTTCACCGTATTTCTTTTTTGCTGCTTCCACCCTCGCACGATATATGTTGTATGCCACATACAGTGGATAGAGACCACTCTTGGAATTGATTTCCAGCACATGGCTTTCCGGACGATATACATCCGTTGTCACCTTACCTTGGTCTACATATCGTGGGGTAGAAAGTGGTTGACTGAATGTCTCATCATAGAAGCACCAACCACCCAGACAGTCGCTCAGATGCATATTCACCACTCGCCAGGGTGTCAGCACAGTCTCCTTGTCGGGATTGCGGAAGGTGTTGAAGATGGCGGTGATACGCTCTATGCGCTCCTCGATGGTAAACTTATCGGCAGCACGCGCCATCTCACGAATGCGTTTGCCTGCCTCTCGGAAAATGTCGGGATCGTAATACTTTCTGAACTTCTCGAATTTCTCTTTGTCTACTCCCTTGGGCATAAATTCTTCCCACGACTGGTCATCTATCAGCGAGGCAAAGTTTTCTATCGTTATCTCCTCATCCTCTTTTTTCAATTCTGCACCATATATCAGCAGTGGCATGCGTATGCTGATACCTCGCAGTATGCTTATGGCATTCCTGCGCTGAGTGCTCATTGCTTTCAGTTCATCCAGTCGTGCCTGTTCTTCTGGTGTACGCTCTTTCTTCGGCTTTCCCTCTAATTTTTTCTTTTCCTCGTACTGCTCCTGCGTGAACCCCTGATTGTTTACATCTATATCGCCTGTCTTTGCCATTGCCCTGGTAGTGCCGATGGTTTTCTTCAGGTCGCTGAATTCTTTCAGTTCCACATCCGTCAACTTCAATAGTTCATCGTTATAGAGGGCACCGTCTTCAAAACCACACTGCACAACTTTCTCTATCTGCGCCTTTTTCAGTTGACTCATCATCTTGTTCACATCATAGGCTTTCATCTTACTGCCCTCTATAGATATGATGGGGCAGAAATTAAGAAAGTCACCCAACACGCGACGGTCTTCAGCAGTCTGCTTGCCGGTCTTGGCACTCACCTTTGCTGTCTCTGCCAGCACCCTCAATGTACGGTCGGGAGCAAAATCGAAGGCATAGCACTGTTCCTTCATCCTGCCATGGCATGTGAAAGGGGTCTGCACACGGAAGATGGTCTGCATGTACTGGGCAGCAGAGGTACTAAACGAGCCCGCCATCATAAAGACAGCCGTCCACGGTTTGATACTCACCCCTGTGGTCAGTCGTCCGCAACTCAGAGTGATGGTGTATGTCTCGTCGGGATTATTACCTATAGCCTTGTTTACCATCTGCAAAGCCTCAGCATTCTCCTCATCTTCGTCACCGTTGCCCGCCACGTTCACTATCTGAAACATACCTAACACAGAGTGCGCTTTCAACTTGGCACTCAATGCCCTGGCGGCTTTCACTCCTGGCACCACCCAAAGTGTATGACGGAATATTCTGCGGAAGGTATCGTTGCTGTATGGATAAAGGCTGTCTTTGTCTTCTCTACACAGAAGGTCGAGGAAACGACTCACATCTCTCTCATGTATAAAAGTGTCATCTTCCTTGGTTCGGAAAAATTCACGGAAGTTAAAGGCTTTTTCATCCTCAGAATACTCAGACATAAGTGAGCCCAGGTCGTATGTATAGATATTTATGGCTGGCAGCGAGGCGTAGGGATTGGGCTCATACGGATTGTCCACAGACCATGCCTGCTTTGCCCTCTGCTCCATCACATAATCCCACGTGTAGATCTCTTCTTCGCTGTAATCATCGAATAGATTAAAAGGTGTGCCTGAGAGTTGCAGCACCTTCGTTTTCTGCTTTATCAGTTCCTTCAACACGTTCTGCCCCAGTTCGGTCTTAGTACCCTCATGCGCCTCGTCCACTATAATCAGATCCCAGTTGGTGTTGAAGATAGCATCATTCTTGTCAAACTTGCCGCCTACCTGTTCCGAACCGCGCAGGTCCTGCATCGAAGCAAAGTATACATACTTACCACCCGTCTTTACCTTGTGCTCTAACACCTCAAACCTCTCACCCTTTTCTTTCGAACCGTATTCATAGTCCTTGCGGTCGTAGAATATCTTTCCGAAGTCCTCAAACCATCCATCATCCACCACTGGCCGGTGTGTCAATATCAGTGTCCTGACAAACTCTTCTTCTTTTACCACCTGCAGGGCAGAGAGCGTCTTGCCGAAACGCATCTTGGCATTCCACAGCATTTTATTGCCATTTTTGAACCGTTTACGTGTCTTGTCTATGGCTTCCTGTTGCTCCGGACGGAAGAGGATGGGAGAGAGGTCGTTAGTCACCTCTGAAGGGTGCAGACTCGTGTCGCCTCGCTTTACGGCACAGATGGCTTTCTTCACAGTCTCCAAGTCGCAACAGTACCACTCATCGGCTCCGCTTACAGCATCAAACTCTTTGCGCTTGATGCCGCTTCGCTCCAATACCTTGTGCACTTGCTTGTCGTTGAACGACATTATCATGCCATTGCGCACAAAGATGCTAATCTCGGTGTGAAGCAACTGATAGGCTATGCCCGCTGTTTTTGTGTACTGCTCTATACGTTTATGAGCAGCCTTTTGCAGAACCTCAGCATTATTGAAAAGGTCGCTACCATCGTCTTCGTTAATAGTGGTTTCACCTATCTTCAGACAGTCGCTGTGTCGCTCGTCGTTGATAGCAAAGACGTATATGAGTTTTGATTTTAATGACGATTCAAATGTTGCCATAGGTATCTATTTTATTAGGTCAATAAATCGTATTTTTCTGTTGTTTTCGCCCGTCTTAGGGTCTTTGTTGCCCCAGTCGCGTATGAGGCAGTAAGTGCCGTTGTGTCTGCGTATGTCTTCTTGCTGACACCCGGTACAATGTATCAGTTGCTCCTCTTCTCCGAAGAGGGTCTGTATCCTCTCTTTCACTCCGTGACGGCACGACCCTGGAATCACTCCTTTCATACCATCCATCTGCCACAGGTTCCATGAGATGATGTAGGCTATGTAGTTGATGGATTTCATCAACGGAGCCTTATAAAACTTTGCCTGGTAGTATTCTATAAATGTCCAAAGCAAGGACTCACGTGCCAGCAGCAGGTTGTCGCCCTGCCATTCATAGCCATAAATGTTTTTGTATGCCACTTGCGCCCATTCCAACCACTCGCCACTGTTGTCTACATTCTCACTGACAACCCTCAACTTGCGGTCGAGCAGTCCGATACGCTCCGTCAAGGCAATAGGAACTCCTGTGGTGGCATCGTACCGGCTCACGAGATAAGGTGCCTCTCCGCAGGTCATCTCCATACGGGTGGCACGCACATAGTCCTTCCACGTCTTACCAACGGGGAATTCTATCTTGTCGGGGGTAGGTGTCCAGGTATGTGCCAACTCGTCTTCTACGTTGAACACATCCTTCCTGCCAAACCATGCTTCGTCTATCAGGTTGTTTTGGGCATTGCACACCCACGATGGGGTGAACACCTCTGCCATGTCTTTTGCACGGTCGGTCTGCCGCTCTTTCGACTTCATTACACGGGGTCTGATTACCATTCCGTTATCGCCCGTTATCAGACGGGGCAGTATCTCTGAATGGTAACCATATTCCTGACCGAGCACCTCATAGTCGTGCGTCGCCCAGAAAATGTTTCGTCCTGTGGTATGGTCGCGCAGGAGCGTGTCGAGCACTTCCGGCGACAATGCCAGCAGGTCGTCCTCGCTGATGTCAACCAACAGCGGAGGACGGTCGTCATTTATTAGCATTATTTGTGCTTATAGCAAAGGCAAAAGCACTTATCAGAATTCATCGGGCTCTCATCTTTCAAGAACCTCTATATACGATAAAAGCGTGTCCGCCATTATCGAACATAGAGGCCCTGAGATTGCCCACCAAACCGATAAGTGCCGTCCACGCCATAAGCGCGGACAATCACAATTACAGGTCGTTTGGTTGGATTTAGAAATTTCTCAGGTTTCTATGTTCTCCTAATAACTGCTCATGTCTGTTATTGTTTTCCACGAAAATCATACTGCCACCCTGCGCTCAGGGATTGCTGTCTCGCAATCGAGACTTGTACCGTCTACGGCACCTTCGGCAATATCCATTTGCAAAAATACAAATAATTATGGAATAATATGCTCAACTGAAAAAAACTTGCAGAAAAAAAATGATAAGTGCGATGACAGCGATGAAATCAGACTACACAGCTGTGAGAAGGAGTGGCAATTCTGTGATAGATGTATTGTAACAACGATGTATGATACCACCCTGCCTGTCTGACTGGACTCCGTAAGAGCGACATCAAGCAACTCACATGGGAGAACATACAGCCTTACGGTGATGGAGGAATGTACGTAACCTTGCGAATGCAGAAGAACAAGGAACTGGTGAATAACCCCATCTGTGACGAGGCACTGGAGTTGATTGGCAAAAGAGGAACAGGGCAAGTCTTTGTTGGCTTCACTGATAAACTCACCCAGACACCTTTGAAGAACAGGTTGAAAGCTGCTGGCATTACCAAGAAGATCTCATTTCATTGTAGCCGCCATACATTCGGATCTTTACAGGTGGATGCTGGTACAAGCGTCTATACCGTTCAGCACATGTTGGGACACAAGAATGTGGAAACCACCCAAATTTATGCTAACATGGCTGACGAGATCAAGCGCGAGAGCGTTAACCGCATCACATTGAAGCCCACTCCGGCATTACGAGTGGTCAAGATGGGAACAGAGGCATAGTCCTCTGTTCCATCAGTCTTATCAGTTTACTTGAACAAGTCTTTCAGGGTTACCGTATTCTGGAATATACAGCTATACTGATTATCTGCCAATCCGAACGTAGTGACAAGGTTGACAAAGGAAAATTGCAAACTTTCTCCCCAAAAGTTAATTTGTTGTATTAGATTTGGTGGTAAAGTTTGCAGCAAGTCCTCAAAAACAGTATTGTGGATATACAAAAAACATAGCATTGATAGTACTCCCACTGTACGTCTTTGAGGTATTGCAGATCATGCAAATTGGCTGCGGTCATGACTTTACTCTTTTATAGATACACTTTTTGGGGCGGCTTTTTACGCAGCCAGCAATTTTTTGCTAAGAGTCTAACACACCTTAACTTTTTCCGCTCACGATGCGTTTTATCTCATTGAGTTTATTGAGCGCTTCTAGGGGAGTGAGCTGGTTGATGTCCAGACCCAGTATCTCGTCGCGCACCTGTGAGAGGACAGGGTCGTCCAACTGGAAGAAACTCAGTTGCATTCCTTCCCTGCTTTGCTGTATCTGCTCCGCAGAGAGTTTTGTCACTCTGCCAGTCTGCGAATTCTCCTTCTCCAGTTGTCCGAGTATCACCTCAGCCCTTTTCACTATATTCTTTGGCATGCCTGCTATCTGCGCCACATGTATACCGAAAGAGTGCTCTGAACCTCCACGGGTGAGTTTGCGCAGGAATATCACCTTGTCGTTGAGTTCCTTCACACTCACGTTATAGTTTTTTATTCGTGCGAAGTTCTTCTCCATCTCGTTGAGTTCGTGGTAGTGTGTGGCAAAGAGTGTGCGTGCCTGTGCCCTTGGCTGTTCGTGCAGATACTCCACTATAGCCCACGCTATGGATATGCCGTCGTATGTAGATGTGCCGCGGCCCAGTTCGTCGAAGAGGACGAGCGAACGCGTAGTCACATTATTGAGTATGTTGGCAGCCTCGGTCATTTCCACCATGAAGGTAGACTCGCCCTGCGAGATATTGTCTGATGCTCCCACACGCGTGAAGATTTTGTCTACGATGCCTATCTTTGCGCTCTCGGCAGGCACGTGGCATCCTATCTGCGCCATAAGCACGATGAGTGCCGTCTGTCGGAGCAGAGCCGACTTACCAGCCATGTTGGGACCGGTGATGATGATTATCTGCTGCCGTTCACGGTCGAGGAATATATCATTGGGCACATATTTCTCTCCTATGGGCAGTTGAGTCTCTATCACCGGGTGTCGCCCCTGTCGTATGTCTATCTCCTCAGTCTCGTTCACCTCGGGTCTGACGTAATGGTTTTCTTCCGAGGTCTTGGCCATAGAGAGCAGACAGTCGAGCCGTGCTATGAGCGCGGCATCTATCTGTATGGCAGGTATATACTCCTGCATGGCCATCACCAGTTCGTTGAAGAGTCGTGTCTCCAGACTGAGTATCTTGTCCTCGGCTCCCATTATCTTCTCTTCATAGTCCTTCAGTTCCTCGGTGATATAGCGTTCTGCCTGAGCCAGTGTCTGTTTGCGTATCCACTCAGCCGGCACCTTTTCTTTGTATGTATTGCGCACCTCGAGATAGTATCCGAACACGTTGTTGTATCCCACCTTCAGCGAACTGATGCCTGTAGCCACGCTCTCGCGCTGCTGTATCTGTAGCAGGTAGTCCTTGCCGCTATAGGCTATCTGTCTGAGTTCATCGAGCGTGTCGTCCACCCCGGGTTTTATCACATTGCCCTTGTTCACTGCCAGTGGTGGGTCGTCGTACACCTCGCGTGCTATACGATCCCTGAGCACGTTGCACAGGTTTATCTGGTCGCCTATGCGGCGCAATATCTCATTGTCGCTCCCCTGGCATGCCTCTTTTATGGGCTGTATGGCCTGCAGAGCCACACGCAGTTGCACCACCTCGCGTGGCGACACCCTGCCGGCTGCCACCTTGGCGATGATACGCTCCAGGTCGCCTATGCGGTGCAGGTGTTCATCTACCGTCTCTCGCAATTGCCTGTCGCGGAAGAGGCTGTCCACCACATCCAGTCTGTCGTTTATCGGTTTCTGGTCCTTGAGGGGGAACACCAACCAGCGCTTCAGCAACCTGCCGCCCATAGGTGTGACAGTGTGGTCTATCACCTGCAGGAGCGAGCGTCCGTCCTCCTGCATGGTATCGAGCAGTTCCAGCGAGCGGATGGTAAACTTGTCCATGCGCACGTATTTCTCCTCCTCTATGCGTGATATGTTTGTGATGTGGGCAATGTGTGTATGTTGGGTGATTTGCAGATATTGCAGTATGGCACCTGCTGCCACCACGCCACACAAGAGGTGGTCCACACCAAATCCTTTCAGCGAACGCGTCTGGAAATGCTTGAGCAGCAGTTGCATGGCGGTCTGTTCGGTAAACACCCAGTCGTCGAGTTCAAACACGCATAAGCGTGTGCCGAAATAGCGCTCGAAATCGTGCTTGCGTTCTCGTTCGTAGAGCACCTCTTTGGGTTGGAAGTTGGCGAGCAGTTTCTCCACATAGTCGTATGTGCCCTGACCGGTTAGAAACTCGCCGGTGGAGATATCAAGGAATGCCACTCCGCATGCCGCCTTGCCGAAGTGCACAGCAGCCAGGAAGTTGTTCTCCTTGTAGTTGAGCACATTGTCGGTGAGGGCCACACCTGGCGTCACCAGTTCGGTGATGCCACGTTTCACCAGTTTCTTGGTCAGTTTGGGGTCTTCCAACTGGTCGCAGATAGCCACCCTCTTGCCTGCCCTGATGAGTTTGGGCAGATAGGTGTCGAGGGCATGGTGTGGAAAGCCAGCCATCTCGGTGCTTGCCACACTGCCGCCATTGTTTCTGCGAGTGAGTGTTATGCCCAGTATCTGCGAAGCCACCACTGCATCGTCGCAGTAGGTCTCGTAGAAGTCGCCGCAGCGGAAGAGCAAGAGAGCGTCCGGGTGCTTTGCTTTCAGGTCAAAAAACTGTTTCATCATGGGCGTAAGCCCTTTTTCCTTCGTGGCCATGTGCAATAGTAATCTTAGATATATGCATGCAAAGTTAACATTTTTCTACAGCATTTTATCGCTTTATCATCAAAAAAGCGTATTTTTGCATCTACTATTGCTACCCATGGAACAATTACTACATTACTGCTGGAAGCATCGACTGTTTCCCCACTCACAACTGTTCACTACCGACGGCGAAGAGGTGGAGGTGATAGACACGGGTCTGCATAATCACCATGCGGGTCCTGATTTCTTCAATGCCAAGGTGCGCATAGGCGGCACCTTGTGGGTGGGCAATATAGAGATACACGACAAGGCATCTGACTGGTACACTCATGGTCACGAAGGCGATGCGGCATACGACAATGTGGTGCTGCATGTATGCAAACTGGCCGACCGCGCCACTCGCACGAGCGACGGACGACTCTTGCCTCAACTGGTGATACAGGTGCCCGAACATGTGCAGACCAACTACCGGCAATTGCTCGCCACCGACCGCTATCCTCCCTGCTACCGCATCATACCACAATTGCCCAGCCTGACGGTACACAGTTGGATGAGTGCTCTGCAAGTGGAACGCCTGGAGCGCAAGACGCGCGACATAGAAAAGCGTGTGGCTCTGTGCGATGGTTCGTGGGAGCGAGCCTATTTCGTCACCTTGGCGCGCAATTACGGGTTCGGGGTCAACGGCGATACCTTTGAGCAATGGGCTCTGAGCATACCCGCGGGCACCATAGTGCACCACCGCGACAACCTGTTTCAGGTAGAGGCGTTCTTCCTGGGACAGGCGGGACTGCTCGACATCGATGCCATACCGCCACGCTATCAGCAGGCAGCCGTGAGCGAAGGATATTTCACTCGACTGAGACAGGAGTACACCTTTCTCGCGCATAAGTTTGGCACCACACCGCTGCCACACAGCAGGTGGAAATTCCTGCGTATGCGCCCACAAAACTTTCCACACATACGCATAGCACAGATGGCACGCCTGTATCATGAGCAGCGCACCACCCTCAGGCAACTGGTGGAGTGCACCACCGTGGCAGATGCACGCACCATGCTGCATACCAGTGTGACGGAATACTGGCAGACACATTACACCTTTGGCAGCCCCTCTGCCACCAACAACAAACAGATGTCGCCTTTCTCCATCAACCTGCTACTCATCAATACCGTGGTGCCCATACTCTTCGCCTACGGACGGCATACGGGCAACGACGGCCTGTGCGACCGTGCCTTCACCTTCCTGGAACAGTTGCGTGCCGAGGAGAACAACATTACACGCATGTGGCAGGACTGCGGACTGAAGGTGAACAATGCCGGCGACAGCCAGGCACTCATACAACTGAAAAACGAATACTGCAACCGACGCGACTGCCTGCGCTGCCGCATAGGTTACGAATATATGAAACAGCAATGAACTATATCTTCGAGACGCGCATGGAAGTGCGCGATTACGAGTGCGACATAGAGGGCATAGTCAATAATGCCAACTACCTGCACTATATAGAGCACAGCCGCCATCTCTTTCTGAGGTCGCTGGGTGCTTCGTTTGCCAACCTGCACAGCGAGGGCTATGATGCCGTGGTGGCACGCATGACACTGCAGTACAAAGTGCCCCTGCGCTGCGATGATATCTTTATATCCAGACTGGCGGTAGAGAAACAGGGTGTGAAGTTTGTATTTCACCAAGACCTCTTTCGCGAGAGCGACGAACAACTGGCATTCCGCGCCACGGTAGAACTGGTGGTGATGCACAATGGCAGCCTCTGCCGCACATCGCCCTATGATGACATTCTGAGACAGTCATGAGCCACACATACACCCAAGAGACTATCAATGCCATGGCCATGGCACGTGCACTGCACTACCAGCCTTCGCTCGCTGCCATGCTGTATCAGCAGTTGGGCAGTGCCACCGCTGTGGTGGAAAATGCCAACCATATAGACGAGGTGCTGCCCGATGCCACTGCCAAACTGAAGGATCTGCTATCGCATATAGACGAGCAACAGGAGGCTGTGGAGCGCGAACTGCTGTTCTGCGATGAGCACTCCATACAGATACTCGCCATGAACGATGCCGACTATCCTCAGCGACTGATGGACTGCAACGATGCTCCCGTGGTGCTCTACTACCGTGGCAACACGCCTCTCAATGCCCTGCGAGTGGTGTCGGTGGTGGGCACACGACGCTGCACACCTTATGGCGAGGATTTCATCCGCCGTATGGTGAGCGACCTGTCCAGGGCATGCCCCGGACTGCTCGTGGTGAGTGGACTGGCATACGGGGTGGATGTATGTGCACACCGCAGTGCACTGGACTACCACCTGCCCACCGTGGCTGTGCTCGCCCATGGACTGGACGACCTCTATCCGTCGCGCCACCGCTCTGTGGCAAATGCCATAGTGCAACAGGGTGGACTGCTCACCGAATATATGACACACACCAATGCCGACAAACTCAACTTCGTGCGTCGCAACAGGATAGTGGCGGGCATGGCTGATGCCACCGTGCTCATAGAAAGCGCTGAGCACGGTGGTGGACTCATCACTGCCGAGATAGCCCGCGACTACGGGCGTGACGTGTTTGCCCTGCCGGGCAGAGTAGGCGACAACTACTCGATGGGTTGCAACAAACTGATACGCGACAACGGAGCCGCGCTGCTCACCTCTGCCGATGATATAGTGCAGGCGATGGGGTGGCAGAGCGATGCCCAACGCATAGAAGCGAATGAGAAGGGTATAGAAAGACAACTCTTCCCCAACCTGAGTGAGGAAGAGCGAAAGATTGTAGAAGTGCTGACAGGCAACAATGACATTCAGGTAAATATACTCTCTGTGCAGACAGGCATACCCATACACCTGCTTTCATCACTGCTTTTTGAACTGGAGATGAAAGGTTTGGTGCGCCCCCTGGCTGGTGGCACCTACCACATGATAGGGTAGGGGGGTATTACGGATGCTTGCGGTCTGACTCGATGAGAGCGAGCAGTCGCTCCACCGCCTGGTCTTCGGGTATGTTTTTCTCTATGCATTCCTTACGCCGATAGAGCGATATACGCCCACGTGCAGCACCCACATATCCGTAGTCGGCATCTGCCATCTCGCCCGGTCCGTTTACTATGCAGCCCATTATGGCTATCTTCAGTCCGCTGAGATGTCGGGTGGCTGCTTTCACACGTGCTATCGTCTGCTGCAAGTCGTAGAGGGTGCGTCCACATCCCGGACAACTGATATACTCCGTGGCAGACACACGACAGCGTGCTGCCTGCAGTATGGAGAAAGCCGTGGCAGTGATGGTCTCGGCAGGTATGGAACCATCGTTCATCAACCATATACCGTCTGCCAGCGCATCTATGAACATCACGCCCATGTCTGCCGCCGCTTCTATCTGAAGGGCTTCCGCCTCGCCACTGCCATGGCGGTACGCACGACATGGTATCACGGGATTGGTCAGCCCTGCTCGCCACAGTTCGTGGATCAGTGCCCGCCATTCGCCCACTGGATTCTGATGGCGACTCATGGCCACCACTACCACCTCGGGATGCGCCTTCAGACAAGCGATATATTCCTCGCTCGGACAACCGTATTCCAACACCACAAATTTTCTTTCAGCCGGCATCATGCCTACGAAGGGCAGTGCTTGATGCGAGAAGATAGGGTAGGTGTGTGGAGTGCCGTCCCACGCATTATAGTCTACTATGTATTCCACCCCCTCCAACCTCTGCTCTGGCATCTGGCTGCCCACGTACAGGTAGTCAGGCTTGAATGCGGCATCGGCAGCATACTCCTTTGCCGTGCATATCACCACTGGCACTTGACTGCCGCCTATATTGCCCAGAGTTGTAGTATGCCGGCGTTCGGGGTGCGTATAGCAATAGTCTGGTGCTGCTATGCCAGGAATGGGTGCATGACCCTGCCGTGAAATGACATGATCGCGCAGGTGGCGTGCTACGGGTATCTCACGTTCTGGAGCCTCGCTGAGCGATACCCTCAGCGTATCTCCCATGCCATCGGCCAACAGCGCTCCTATACCTACGGCACTTCGTATGCGTCCGTCCTCGCCCTCACCGGCCTCCGTCACCCCCAGGTGCAGGGGGTAGTGCATATCCTCGGCATCCATACGTTCTACGAGCAGTCGCACGCTGAGCACCATCACCACGGTATTGGAGGCCTTGATAGAGATGACTATATCATGAAAATCGTGCTTTCTGCATATACGAAGAAACTCCATACAACTCTCTACTATACCCTCCGGGGTATCACCGTAGCGCGACATGATACGGTCTGAGAGCGAGCCGTGGTTTACACCTATGCGCAGCGCGGTATGGTGCTGGCGGCATATATCGAGCAGTGGCACCAGCCGCCGCTCTATCTTGTCTATCTCGGCTGCATACTCCTCGTCGGTATACGAGAGTGAGCGAAACTGTCGTGCCGGGTCAGTATAGTTGCCTGGATTAATGCGAACCTTCTCCACGAGTGCAGCCGCCACCTCTGCCACATGCGGATTGAAATGCACATCCGCCACCAGAGGCACCATCACACCCTGCTGGCGCAGTCGCCGGCTGATGTTTGCCATATTCTCAGCCTCGCGCACCCCCTGAGTGGTCAGCCTGACATATTCACCGCCGGCAGCGGCTATGGCAGCCGACTGCCTCGCGGAGGCATCGGTATCGAGGGTGGAGGTGGTAGTCATAGACTGCAGACGTATGGGCTGCTGTCCACCCATGGGTGTTTGTCCCACATGAGTGACCGACGACTGTCGGCGGCGATAGTTAAATAAGTCTATTGTCATTTCACCAGATATTCATATCCCTGCAACTGACTCAGTTCCTCATTGGCCTTCACTATCTTGCCGCCCAGAGAGGCTTTGTATGCAGCCATCCTTTCGGCTATCTTCTCATCTGCCAGGGCGAGCATCTCGCCAGCCAGGATAGCAGCATTGAGGGCACCGTTCACACCTACTGTAGCCACAGGTATGCCCGGCGGCATCTGCACTATGCTGAGCAGTGCGTCCATACCATCGAGCATGCCTTTTATAGGCACGCCTATAACGGGCAGAGTGGTACTGGCAGCCACCACGCCGGGCAGTGCTGCCGCCATGCCGGCACCGGCTATGACCACGCGTATGCCACGACTGGCAGCACCACGTGCAAAGGTTTCCACCTCGGCAGGTGTGCGGTGAGCCGAGAGTGCGTTCACTTCAAAGGGTATCTGTTGGTCGTTGAGAAAGCGCATGGCTTTCTCCATGACGGGCAGGTCGGATGTGCTGCCCATGATGATGCTGACTAATGGTTTCATGTATGATAAAAGTATTTGGTTTGTTTCAGTTGTTCATCACTGCTATAAAGGCGCACACAGCACCCAGCATAAATCCGGCCACCACTTGCATCAGCGTGTGCTGACGCAGTATCATCCTGCTCGTGCCTATCATGCCAGAGAGTAGGATGACGAGAGCGAGCCACCATACGGGATTGAAGGTAAACACCTGTGCGAATGCCACAAGAGCCCCTGCCACCCCACCGATGGCTGCGGTGTGAGTGGAAATCTTCCACCACAGGTTGATTACAGCACACAGTATCTCTATGGCCATTGATGCCACGAGTATACTGCCCAGCGAGTGGGGTATATGAAACAGGTGAACCACGTAGTAGCACACGAAATAGCAAAAGAAGGATATGGCATAGGGCACCATGCGCCTCTCCTTGACACCCAGTTCTATGGGCGACCACCCATGATAATGGCGGTACATACTGATGAGCCACGTGGGTGCGAGTATGGTGAGGATATACATGATAAGCAGTATTTTCACCTTCATTACCATAGGTAGGAAACTAAGGTAACTGAAGACGAAAAGCAGCACCATGCCCATAAAGGGCATGTAGAAGGGTCGGAAGGCTATGCTCAGTGCCTTGGCAATGGTTATGATAGTTTTTTCGTTCATCTTCGCATAATGGCTTTTGGTATGCCCATACTCTCTCTGTATTTTGTCACCGTGCGTCGTGCCAGAGGAAATCCTCGCTTGTTCATCTCTTGTCTGATAGCCTCATCGCTCAGAGGGTGACTCTTGTCTTCAGCGTCAACTATTTCTCGCAGCACACTTTTCATCTTGCGCACCGAGAGTTCTTGTCCGTCATCGGTAGTATATCCGTCGCTGAAGAAATATTTAAGCGGATAGGTGCCCCAACGTGTCTGCGCATATTTCTGATTGCTCACTCTGGAGATGGTAGATATGTCCAAACCGGTCTTGTCTGCCACGTCCTTCAGTATCATCGGACGCAATTCTGCCTCGTCACCCTCCTCGAAAAATCGGTGTTGCAGTTGTATGATAGTCTTCATAGTGAGGTAGAGAGTCTGTTGTCGTTGGCGGAGTGCCTCTATAAACCCGCGTGCACGGTCCACCTTCTCCTTGGCATACAGCAGAGCCTCTTTTTCGCGCCTACTCATGGTTTCGCGGTGTTGGCGGTATGTTTTGACCGCCTCCACATACGACTCTGCTACATGCAGTTCGGGTATATGTCCGTTGTTGATGGAGAAGGTCACTGTGCCATCCTCGTGAGTGTCAATTATAAAGTCGGGGGTTATCTGTTGAGTGCTTCTTCCCAGTGTCTCGCCCAGCGATGCACCTGGTTTTGGATTGAGGTGTCTTATCTCCGCCTGCACTTCCTCTGCCATGCCCTCGCCCAGGTTCATGTCGCGTTGTATCTTGGTCCAATGCTTCTTTCTGAAGTCTTCGAAGTGATGTCGTATCACCTCTTCAGTCAGCCGTTTCACCTCGCTGTAGGGGCGTCGTGCTATCTGCAGCAGCAGGCATTCCTGCAAGTCGTGTGCCCCTATGCCGGCGGGGTCGAACTGTTGTAGGATGTGCAGCATACCATCCACCTCATCGGCTGTCACATCGATATATTCTTTTATGGATAACTCTTCGCTCAGTGTGATACTGTCTTTTCTTAGCAACCCATCCTCGTCGAGCGAACCTATGAGATAGAGCATGATGGTCTGTTGCTCCTCGGTAAGTTCGTACTCACCCATTTGCTCGCGTAGAGTATCATAGAAACTGGTGCCTGCTCCCCACACCATTTCCTCTTGTTCGGCATTCTGCTGCTGTTCGTAGGCATGGTATTCAGGCATACGGTCATCACTGTCTATGCTGTCGAGGGCACGTTCCAGTTCCTGTTCTCGCTCCTCCCGCTCGGTCATCTGTTCATAGTTTTCCGTTTCGTTGGCAGTGGGCTCATCGTAAGGATAGTTTTCCTCTTCAACATTACGTTCGAGTGCGGGATTGTCGTCCATCTCGCTGATGACGTTCTGCTCTAATTGCGCCAGTGGCATCTCCAACAGTTTCACTTGCAGCATTTGTTGCTGCGAGAGTCGTTGCAGTGTCTGCTGTCTCTGTTCCTGTATCTGTTGTTGAGTGAGTTTTTGCTGCATGGTAATTATTCGAAATAGGCTTTCATCAGCGCTGCCTCAGCCATCAGTCTGTCGGGGTTGTCATTGCCATACCTCTGCCACACATCCTGACATGCATGTACGAGGGCATTATTATCGGGTGCTGAACGTTTCAGATACGGGTCACAGTATTGGAAGGCCTGCAGCACCTCTACCACCTGCCGTCTGTCCACATGCATCATCTTTGCCAGTTGTTTCACCTCAGGTGTATCTGCTGTCATTGTGATGGGTGTCAGTCTGAAGTATTCGTCGAGTATAATGGTGAGCATGAGCGGTGAGAGCGGTTCTGCTCCTGTGATTTGAAGGAATTGTGTCTCGAAGGTGGTATTGACATCCACCCCATCAAAGAACGTGTCGGCGTTATTAAATCCTGCCATTGCTCTCAGCATTTTCACACCCTTTCTCAGTTTGGTGGTATTATGACTGTAGGTTTGCCACAGCCGCTGTATGCGTGGAGTGTCCAACCGTCTCAACTGTAGCATCCTGCGGTAGAGTGCCTGTGGTGGTATGTGTGTTTCCAGTGCCATAGCCACCATCGGTTTACTGTACAAGGGTTTTACTCCCTCGGGGGGGGTCAAATACAGTTGCATGAGCAACAGCCAATAGGCTTCGTCCCAATTATTTCTTTTGCCCATAATTCCTTCTTTTATGGGTGCAAATATACATTATTTTTCTCAATATCACTAATTTTACCCTCCTATTATCGAAATGGTTGACGCCATAACAGGCTAAACAGCCGCATAGCGCTATGCGCTACACGGCTTTCTCTGCTGTCCACTCGGTGATATTACGCTCTTTGGAGGAGAATGCTCTTCAAACAAATCCCGTCTACCCTCAAACACGGCTGCAAGGGTACTGATGAGCAGCGATTATCCGAAGCGACGGGGGCGACTGAGGAAGCATGGGGAACCTATTTTCTCTTTGCTGCCATGGTCTTTTGACGTTTCTTCTGTTCACCGCTACGAAAGTAGTGTTTTTTTGCTATAATCCAAATTATTACCTTTCTTTCCTCCAGTTTTGGCTGATTGCTGCTTTTATTCTCAATCATTGCCGTGGTGAATGAGATGTGTCCGTATATTCTGCTTGCTGCTTGCACAAATCTATTCTCATCTAAACCATTTCTATAGATTCTTGTGTATCAATAATTCACTAAAAATTATGATTAGTGAAAGGCAGAAACAGAAAGAGACAGAACTTTATACGAAAAACAGTGCCTGCAACCCCCGGAGGGCTTGCAGGCACATTAACTGCCAGCACTTTTGTGCTTTACTTCACTACAATCTTTTTACCACCCTTCACATATATGCCTCTCTGGCGCGGCATGTCGCTCAGGCGGCGACCGTCGAGTGTATAAACGGGTTGGTCGGCCTGTTGCTCATCTGCCTGTATGCCTCTCACGCCTGTGGCTATGGTCACTCTGAGCACACCAGGCACAAAGGTCATGTTGTAACTCTGAGCAGAACCTGACTCCACTGTGATGGGATATTCACCCACGGGCGAGTCCTCTGTGGCCTCGGTAGCAAAGACAGGCTGCACAAGCCACTCAGGTACCTCGTCAAACGACAGCAGCCCATCGTAACTCTCTATCTCAAACTCAGGATTGGGCTGGTACATCTCACGCTCATAACTTCTCACCGTGGCGGTGGCATCTACTTTCTGAATGATCATGTAGCCGTCGTAGAAGTCAACATCATCGCCCACCACAGTGCCACGGCTGATGGTGATAGGATAGCGTCCTGCCGGCGACTGCTCAGTAGCCTCGCACGACAATTCGGGAGTACCTTCCACGGGGTCGCCCGAAATGTTGTAGAAGAACTCTGGGTTGGGCTCACCGTAGTTTCTTATAGTATTGCGCACCTTCACGCTTGTGCCAAACTCCATGATACTGCCCTTGGCAAAATTGCGCCACTGCGAAGCCTGCGAGAATTTGGTCTTCATGCCGCTGCGCACATAGAGTACGGCACTCTGGAAACTCACATCCTGGAATACATTCGAGCCCAGTGTGGGTATTGAGGTTGTAGGTACTCGCAGCGCAGACAGCCGTATGCAACCGCTGAAAGCCTCGCTTCCGATGTGCTCCAGCGAGCGTGGCAGTTTCACATTCCTCAACTTTACGCAGTTGCTGAAGATATTGTCGGGCAGTGCGTTGTCGGGCAGTGTGGCACCGCTGAGGTCCACCCTTTGCAGCATCCCTTCCGTAGCCACACCGTCAGCATCTACTCCTGCCAGCGTGCGAATGTAGAGCAGGTCGGACAGGTCGAGCGGACCGTTGACAGTAAGCGCGCCGATGGGTTCTTCGCCTTCGATAGCCTCAACTGCTTGCTTGAGCGTGCCCGCCTCTTCTATTTCTACAGCCACCGAACGGGTTTTCTGGTGTTTGTCGCTGCTGATGCCTATAATCATGTCCTGTCCGTATTTGAATTCATAGTATGCGGGGTCCAGCACCGAGATGTTGTAGGAGCCGTCTTGGTCACCGCTCCATCCCCAGTTCACATATACCATACCCTCAGCATCATAGCCGTGCAGCACAAAGGCATGTCCGCCCATCTGAAGGTCGGCTCCGCCATAATAGAGCGGCCCGTTCTCCGAGAGTTCCCTGTATACCATGTCCATCCATGCTGCTTCAGAATAGTCGTCGCGCTCCACGCACTGTGCATTGGCAAATCCAAAGTACTGGCGCACACCTTCAGCCGCATCGGTGGAGTAGGCGCCACTGCCCTCCGAGTGTCCGCCATACTCCATGTTCACTGCCACGCCGCAGTCGCGCATGAGCAGTGCCACGGCATTAGCCTCCTCGGTGGTGTAATTGCCTGAGGTATAGGTGTCGCGCATGTGGTCCCAGTCGTAGTAGTCCTCTTCGAAGTTGGCAGTCACAGCCTGACTTCCGTAATAGATGGTGCGCTGGCCCGTGCCGTGCTCAGGAGTCCGGTGGTAGTTGAGCACCTGGGCTATCGCCGTGGCCACACAGCCGGTGAGGCAACGGGTGGAACCGCTGTATACCGGACACATATTGTTGTATGGTGCCTCCTGATCCCATAGGGTGGTGAGCATAGGCTCCACACTGGTGGGATATTTATTGGGGTCGGGCTTGGTGACAGCCATCTGCACGTCGTTTGCCACGGCATACGCCACAGCCTGGTCCACGGCATCGAGCCACCACTGGAAATTGGTGTTGCGACCCTCGCTGTATTCAGAAAAGGAAACGCCCAGCACCTCTGGCACCAGATCGTCGGCAGAGACGATAGCAAAACCGCCTCCTTGTTCATAGCCCAGTATGGAGTAGTTGTTGGTAGACTTCAGCACCTTCATCTCGCCTGCGCGGGGGGCTGCTTTCTTCGTCTTCCGATACTCTTGCAGGGCTTTCACTGCTGCCTGCTTCATCTGGCTGAGCGTGCGCGGAGCCCCCATGGTAGACAGCGGTAGCGTAAGGAGAAAGAAAAGAATTGAAAAACTGGATTTCCTAAGCATTTTGGTCGATTTGATTTTAAGAAAAAGAAAGAGGGGTGCGAGCACCAGGCTCGCGCCCCTCTTGGTCACGTTATTGTATGAATATGGCTGCTTTTACTTCACCACCACCTTCTTGTTGTCGATGATGTAAGCACCCTTATTCAGGCTCTTAGTGTCGGTTACTGTTCCAATGTACTTACCGTCGAGAGTGTACACCTTCACGGGTTTGCCAGTGGCAACGAGTTGGTTGATGCCAGTTGTCAGACTCATGGTTACGCTCACGGGCTTCGACTCTACATTGCCAGCATAGACAGCAGTCACGCTGAACTTGTACTCCTTGGTCTGAGTGTAGTCAACCACGGCTGTAGTCTCGGTCACGTTCTTCACAAACTCCTCGTCCACATATACGTTATAGCCTGTGGGTTCGCTGCCGCCTGCCAGATAAGTGATGTTGTCGATAGCCAGGATGAAGCCAGCATCACCGTCAGTGACGTTGCGGATAGCGAAGTACTTCGTGCCTTCGGGCAGGTCGTAACTCACCGTGCTCCATGCATTGCCATTGTCGCTCACTTGCTGGATGAGTGTGAAGTCATCTATCTCCTTGCCAGTGGTAGAGTAGAGCACCTGATAAACCTGAGGACCATAGTCGTTGAAGGCCTTCACGTCGAATTTCAGTGTCTGTGCCACACCCGGCAGTTCGGGCGAGATAAGCCAGTCGTCGTTGTCGACATATCCATCTGATGTAGCGTTATAGTTGGAGATGATGTAGTTGGCGTTTACATTGCCATCAGGATCAGCAAAAGCGGTATTGTCGCCGCCGTATGAACCGAGGTTGAACACCTCCCATGCCACTTGCTGACCTACGCTGGGCAGAGTAATGTCCTCGAAGAGACTGCCCTTGGTAGCGCCGTTGGCGTTGACGAGTGTCCAGTTGCCCAGTTCGCCAGTCTCGTTGGCACCAGTCTCATATTCGCTGAAGTCTTCCACTACCTCAGAGGCACTAGTGTCGGGAGCCGTCCAGGTGAGGGTCACTTGCTCGTTCTCTTCGTTATCTGTTGCTGTCAGGTCAGTGGGCTGGGCTGCATTAGAAGCCTTCACTTTGATGACCGTTGCACTGACGTTGTTATCTTCCACGAGGTCGTTATCGAAGACTACCTCGGCAGTGATGTCCACATCGCCCTCCTCGGTGAAGATGGTGGTAGGCATTTCTGCCGTGAACTCTGTCTTCTTGAACGGCAGCAGAGCCTCGTTCACAGTCTGGTTCAGCAGTTCCTTCTCACCGGCCTTGATGACCACGGTATAGCCGTTGGCGGCATTATCGCCATTGTTGGTCACCTCTGCCACTATCTGTGCGCTCTGGCATGCCTGCACGCTGGCGGGTGCTTTAACGTCGATAGCGAGGTCGTACTCGTAGAGGTCTACGATGCGGATATTGTCGATGACGAGTGAGTCCTCATAGTTACTAATGCTCGGAGTCTCAATATTGGCATAAACACCTACGCTTGAGTAGCGCACTGCATCCTTTATACTTGCCAGAGGCACCTTGAATGTGGTGTAGTCGGCAGTCACGTCTGCCTGAGCCAGGGTGTTGAAATCTGCACCGTCTATAGAACCGATGCCATACACCTTGTCGGTGCTCGCACTGCGCACGTCGAGGAGCAGTGTCGGGTTGGCAGCGCTCTTCAGGTTCACCTTGTCAAGCACGAAGTACACGTCTGCACCTTGGCCGTTGTTGTAGAGTTTCAGTGCCACACCGTCCTCATCGGAAGCGTTAACGCTTACACCCAGTCCGCCGTTGGTGTTCCATGCGTAGTGTAAGGACTTTCCTTCGAAGCCTTCGGTCAGAGGTATATCCAGAGGAGCACCCACAAACAAGTAGCAGTAGGCATCGGTAGGATAGCTAGCAGCCGTACCGTCGTTGGCAGAGATACCGAAGTACTGATAGGTCTGTTCACCCTCGTCTACGGGGAAGTCGATGGTGAGTTGAGTCTGGCCGGTCACGTTGGCAATGGTCTCGTCTATATCAAGATAGTCTCCGAAGATGGTCGACTGTATAATCAGCGTGCTGATCTCATACTTCATGGTAGCGGGGTTCACATAGCCGCCGTGTTCGCCTGTTGCCTCATCCCAAGCAAAGGTGACGGTGGTGGCTGTGGTGCTCTCCACACGGAAGTTCTGCACATCGGCAGGTGTGTCAACACCCACATATATGGTCACCTTCTCCGACTTCTTTCCTGCCTCGCCGTTGGCATCGTAAGGAATAGCCTGATAGGTGTGCAGACCCGTAGTAACGGTTTCGTCCAGATAGTTGGTGTTGTCGCCGGGAGCGATATTGACAGAGGTGATCACAGCATCATCGCGCAGAATATCTATTCTGCTCAGGTTTTCAGCAGGCAGGGCGTCGCCACTAAAGTCCATGGAAGGAGCCACCAGACTGATGGTAGCATTCAGGGCACCCTCGGCGCCGGCAATAGCGGCCAACTCAGGAGCGGCAGGAGACGTGGGCTCCAGACCCTTCTCAATAGAGAGCGATTTGACTATCAGTTTCCATTTGTCGGGATCAGAGATAGCGTGGATAGCAATGAAGTATTCGCCATCTTCGGGTACAGAGAAATCGCCCTCGAAGTCCTCGGCAGTGGAAGAGGTCAATTCGGTAGGACCGATAGCAGTGATGTTCAGTCCCTCGGCAGTAGCCACCTTGCCCACCTTCACCTCGAAGCGCTCAGTGTAGCTGGCGTTATAGGCATTGGCATTCACGGTAACCTTATAGTTTTTGCCGCTTTCCAGTTTGAAGACAGGGCTAATCAGATAGTCGTCGCCAGTGTTGTCAGGGTTGTAACTGTAACTGGTTCCATATGATGAGGTGAATGTCCATGTACTGTTGTCGCCGTTGTTGTCGATGATGGTGAACAGGTCGGTCAGGTCCTTAGTCAGGTCGAAGGTGTAGGGAACGGTGAGCACAGCATTCACAAGGATGCTCACTTCCTCGCTCTTGGCACCGATACCCTCGTCGCCGTAAGGTATCACCTGATACTTGTGTGTGCCGAGTGTCAGTCCGTTGTTGTCTGTTACGGTATACTCAGAACCGGGAGTAGCGTCTTCTATGGTCTCTATCACAGCACCGTCGCGCAGCACCTCTATCTTGGGCAGGTTAGCGGTCAGT